>JBAVNY010000173.1:0-2475 GCA_049691535.1 Candidatus Acidiferrum sp. | reverse complement strand
GCCTGAACGAATCCGCCGCTGTACTTCAGCCTGCAAATATCTCCTCAAATTTTCCGGAATGATCCCTGGTGCCGTCAGTTCCCGCAAATCGGAAACCGTAAGCTGCGGCAGAAATCCCAGCACGATTGCTAAAGGAGCGGTGGGCGTCCGCACCAATGCCAGTCGCACGTTATAACTCTGCGACCATTTCGGATGGTTCGCGATCGCCTGCGCCACCGGCGTAGGCACTTTCTCGCGCGCCAGTGCTTTTAAAATTTGCGACTCCGACAAAAATGGATTGTTCAACGCTATCGGCAGCACTTGCGCATGTCCTTGCACCAGCAAAGCCCCCGCCACACGCCCCGGCCCGCGGCGCGCCAATGTGATTCTCTGACCTAGCGGCAATTGTGGCAGCCGCGCAATCAATTGCTCCTCCGCCAGCCGCCGCAACTCCATGGAAACCGCCGGCGAAAGCGCCAGTTGCACCAAGTCCATCACGTAAAGCTCACGAATCAATCGCAAGCCAATCAACCGCGGTGTACGCGGATGAAAAATCAGCCCACGTTTTACGGCGTAGCTCTTCAGCAACGTCTTCCGCGAGCCGATTTCCTCCAGCATTTCCCCGGGAAGATCCTTGCGCGTCAGCAAAAGCGCTAATTTCGATTCATCAAACGCCGGATTCTTCAGCAGCGCGGACAGCACTTCCTTCGACGTGTGGTACAGCAGCGCCTGCAGTTCTTCTCCCACCGCTGTCAGGGCACGTTCGATCTCGTGCTCCGTTCCCGCCATGCTAGTTTCCTGCCTCGTTCAATGCCGGTAGCAGTCTCAGCGCAATCCGCGCCGCCGCCTCCGCCGGGGGCAGCGCTAGACCAGAAAACTCGCCGTGCGGCGCCACTTCGCGCAGGCATGCATCGACCTGCTGATCAAAATAAGAAGACCGTCCCACCATTCCGCCGCTTCTCACAATAGAAAAACACCGCTCAGTGAATTGCAGACGCTGCACCAGGTCCCGCACCAGCTTGGCCAGATCCTTGGCAGCCATCTGCAAAATCTGCCGCGCCGCGCTATCTCCGGTTTCCGCCGCAGCCGCCACCACCGAAAAAATTCGCGGAAACACATCGTCGGGAATGGCATTCGCGCGCGAGAGAAATTCCGCCCAGTCCGCCGCGCCAATCTCCTTCAGTATCCTAGTGCCCAGCGCCGAGTTCGCCTGCGTCCGGTCAAACTCCCGTATCGCCTGCATCGCGGCGATTCTGCCGATATCGTAGGCGCTGCCTTCGTCGCTCAGCAGCGGTCCGTGGCCCCCAACGCGCAATATCTTCCCATCTCCATCACGGCCCACCGCCGCGGAACCGGTGCCCATAATCAGCACGACCGTCGGGCCGTCCCCAGCCGCCTCCAACGTCAAATCAAGGTCGGTGCAAACGTGCACTGCGCTCGCTGGAAATTCCTGCAACAAAAGCTTGTGCATCTTCATTTCCGCTTCCGGGTGGCTGGCCCCCGCAAGTCCGGTGCACAACACCGCGATTTGCGCGGTCGTTAGATTAACCGCGTGAACCGCCGCGCGTCCCGCCTCGCAAACCGACGCCAGCGCTCCACCAAATCCCACGCGCATCGGATTCGAGGGACCGCCACGGGCCCGCGCCAGGATCTGCTGATTCTCATCCATCAAAACGCAATCCGTCTTTGTTCCCCCGCCATCGAACCCGAGCACAAATCTCATGAAAACAGAATACGCGACGCCGCCCATTTCTGCCCGTTCCCAATGCCCGTAGTGCTGTAAAGGTGGTGGCCACAGCAACAACGGCACCTCGCTCCTTGACCCTCTCTTCCGGCACCACTATTCTCGACACGCCTCGCCGCACGCCGCTTCCAGATTTGCGGGCGGCGGGAACTCATGCGCATCCACCCCATCGATCTCGCCATCGTTATCGCTTATCTGCTCGGCATTACGCTTCTAGGCCTGCGATTTCGCCGCGGCCAGCGCAACGTCTCCGACTACTTTCTGGGTGGCCGCACAACTCCCTGGTGGGCCCTGGCGTTTTCCATTGTGGCCACCGAAACGTCCACGCTCACCATCATCGGCACTCCGGCCATCGCCTTTGCCGGCAATCTCACCTTCCTGCAGCTGGTCTTTGGCTACCTTGTCGGAAGGTTCCTCGTTACCCTCTTCTTTCTGCCCGGATATTTTCGTGGTGAATTCCTCACCGCGTACGCGGTTATCGAAAAGCGTTTCGGGCCGCGAATGCGCGCTGTCGCCGCGATTACGTTCCTCGGAACCCGCACCCTGGCGGAAGGGGTACGCGTCGCTGCCATCGCACTGGTGGTCAGCGTCGCACTAGGCACTTCCGAACGGCTCGCCGTGGTTCTCGTCATCGTGCTCACCGTTTTCTACACCTTCGAGGGCGGAATGAAGGCCGTCATCTGGACCGACGTCGCACAATTCCTTCTCTACCTCTTCGGCAGCCTGATCACTCTTGCCTTACTTCTTCATCG
>JBAVNY010000172.1:0-1749 GCA_049691535.1 Candidatus Acidiferrum sp. | reverse complement strand
CCCAAAGCGTCATCCCGAGCGAAGTGACCCAATTTTCTCTTCGCGCCGCTTTTTGGCGCGTCGGGGGGGGCACGCAGCCGAGGGATCCCTCTTCGATCTAAGCAACTCGTCCGGCTCTCTAATCCTTGCTCATCCGGTCCTTCTTCTCGCTATCAATCTCCTTATGCAACTTCTCAATCTTCTTTCGCACCTTATCCCCATCCTCCGCGTGCGGATACAAATCCAAATATCGCTGATACGCCTTCACCGCCGGCTTCTTCTGTCCCTTCTTTTCATACGCCTCGCCCAAATACAAAAAGGGAATGGCATACCCCGGCTTGGCTTCCGTCGCATCCTGGAATCGATCAATCGCAGCGTCCACATCGCCTTTGTGCATGTAATACTTTCCGACTTCCATATCCTTCTCGGCGCGCAACGGATCCCATTTCGGCTGGTCGGGAGCCGATTGCACCGCATTGTCGGCATTCGTTTTTGGTTTTGGCTGCGCGGCGTCCGGCTTAGCAGGAGGCGCACTTCCGGTTGGCGGATCCTGCGCAGCAACGAAATTCCCCGCACACAATACGCCTGCACCCGCCAATACCAGCCGACACAACATCATCCATCCGAAAAAACGCAAATCGAGTTCTCCCGCTTGTGCGATTCTGCGAAACCGCAACGCGTTGCCCGGCCGTCTGGCCGAGCTCTGCCTACTTTACGCCCAATTCGTCCACCAACTTCTGCGCACCATACAGCTTCTTCATCGCTTCGGTCATCACCGCGGTATGCACCGCCACCGCGCGATTCGCGGATTCTTCATACACGAAATCACCCACCAGCGACTCAATATTGCCGTCAAAGATCAATCCCACCACGTCGCCATTCTTATTGACCACCGGCGATCCAGAATTTCCGCCGATGATGTCGTTGGTAGTCACAAAATCAAACGGCGTGGTCAGGTCCAGCTTTTCCCTCCCATCCACATACCGCTTCGGCAAATCAAACGGTGGCTTGTTACCAAAACTGGCCGAGCGATCGTACAGCCCATACATCGTGGTCTGCGGCGGTGCGATCGTTCCGTTCATGGGATAGCTCTTCACCTGCCCGTACGACAATCGCAGCGTGAACGTCGCATCCGGATAAGTGTTCTTCCCATACACCGCAAAACGCGCTTTGCCCAGTTGCTCGCCGGCGCGTTGCTGCACACTCTGCACGTTGTCTTCAAACCATTTGATTTGTTCACGGCGAATCGGATCCGTTTTCCGGGCCGCCACAATCATCGGATCCGTCGAAGCATCCACCGCCGCTTGTCCGCCTTCTACCAGCGACTTGCGTAGCGCTGCATCGTCGATCTTCGTTCCTCCCACCAATTCCTTGGCGGTTTGTTCCGGCGTATGCCCATTCAGCACCGTTTTCACAAACGGATCATCCGCGCCCATTTCTTGCTGGTCGGCCTGTAGCGCGCTGGTAATCCGCGCGATTTCCAGTTCCTTGTAGACCGGCGCCGGCGAGAACAGTCTTACCTTCAGCGATTCCAACTGCGATTCGTGATAACCCGGCAACCTCTCGGCATCCGGCTTCTTGATTTCCGCCACATACAACACGATATTTACCGCGAACGTGTACAGTTGTGAATCCAGGCTGCGGAAGGCTTGCTGCTTCACGCGTGGTTGCGCCACTTGCAGCACTTTCGCCACCGTGTCCCAGGCGCTTCCATATTGCTTTTCCCACTCTGGATTTGCTTTCACCTTGGCTTTGAAGTCCTCTTCATCC
>JBAVNY010000171.1:0-5236 GCA_049691535.1 Candidatus Acidiferrum sp. | reverse complement strand
CCGGAAGATCAAAGCTCGCACTGCTAATTCAAGCTAATTTTCTGCAAACTTCGTTATTGGGCAAGAATTCTAAGCGGGCCCGGTGCATAGAAACTTGTCTTATCAAGAATGGCAGTAGGAGTTGACTGGACGCTATTCAAGTGAAAGAACACAAGATTGAAATACCTAAAGTGAAAACCGAGTTGAGTTTCCTAAGTTGGAGAAATGTTTCGTTTGCGCTAGTTTTTTGTTTTGCCGTGGGAGTTCTTGCAAGCTCTGAGTTTAAGCGTCCCAGAATTGTGGGTATCCAGAGAGTTGAGATTCACTGCATCAACGTGCAAGCTTGTCTTACCTTTTACCGGGGAATATTGAATTCCACTAACAGCTCTTCATGCGGTGACAACACCAGATCAGCATTCGTCCTGGCGAGTGGGCAAGACTTGAAGCTTTCAGGAACCGATCGATTCGACACGAGCGCCATAGGCGCAGTGGTTTTCTTGACGGATGATCTTCAGGCGATGGCTTCTTACTTGAAAGCTGAGTACCCTGGCGTGGCCGAGGATCGAAATGGCAATCGACTAGAAGCGCTGGCGATGGTAGATCCCGAAGGTAACAGGATTATCTTCGTCTCGTCCTCCAACACAAATAGAAAATGCGCGGCCGAAATACCCAAGCGACTGATTCACTCCGGATTTGTGGTGAACGATCGGGAAGCGATGGATAAGTTTTATCGGGATGTTTTAGGTTTTCATATGTACTGGCATGGCGGGATGAAGGATGGGGAGACGGATTGGGTGGATATGCAGGTGCCGGATGGAACGGACTGGATTGAGTACATGTTGAATGTGCCGGCAAACGCGGACAAGCACACATTGGGCGTAATGAATCATATTGCGCTGGGTGTCCCGGATGTGCGAGCAGCGGCGGAACAATTGAAAAAGAATGGCGTGAAGTTGACGGAGGAACCGAAGATTGGGCGTGATGGGAAATGGCAATTGAATTTGTATGACCCGGATCAGACGCGGGTGGAGTTGATGGAGTTCGCGCCGTCGGAGAAGCCGTGCTGCGCGGAGTATACGGGAGCTCACCCGATACCATGAGCTGGCTAAGGAAGAGAAGGATTGGATTCGGAGGGAAAGTTACACAGTGGGTCGGCGGTTGCAGCGGTCGAGATGTGTTTGAGAACTTGCCACGATCCCTCCGCTGCGAGCCAGCAGACGGCGCTGGCTCTACGGTCGGGATGACAACTCGCTGTGTGCAGGCGATGACAGGTGAGTCGGGGCTCGCGCTCAAGGATCGCTGTGTGGCTGCGATGGCAGGTGGTTTCGCGGCCAGAATGACAACGCTATTGCTGATTATATTTTTGGTGGGTAGTTCCCTTGCCTGCACGGCTCGCGCGCAAAATCTGGATAAGGCGGTACAGAGTATTGATGAGGAGGTGACGGCGTTTTCGTATGCGCCGGACGGGCGCATTGCGTTTTCGGTGCGCAGGATGTACAAGGCCAAGAAATACGATTTGCAGCGCGACGATATTTACATGATGGATCAGGGCGGGAAGCGGCGACGACTGTTTAATGGCGAGAAATTCACGGTTGGCGACAAGCCGTTTACCTATCAGGTGGAATCGTTCACGTGGTCGCCAAACGGAAAGATTCTGGCTGTGCAACTGTTCACCACGTCAGTGGATGTGGAATCGGGGCGAACCGAAGACGCGCGAGCGCTGCTGTTTGTGGACGACCAGGGGCGGGAGTTGCATCCGGCGGGAAAAGAACCCCTGGTGATGAATGTGGAGAGTCCGCTGTGGCTGCGGGACAACGCCACGGTGGTGGTGATGAAAGAAGAAGTGGGGCCGCGCGAATTGTTTTCTCTGCAGTATTTGTATATGTCGTCGGGGCCATCCGGGGCCGTGTTTGAAGGCCGAACATTTCGCGAGGCCGCACGAATTTCCGGAAGCAATGCGGCGATTGCGGTGGAGCGCGATCGGATGATGGATGGACCGCCCCGTTTGCAGCGGCTGGAATTGCTGGCGCAAGACGATAAAGAGTTGGCTACGCTGGATGCGTTTGCGGGTGGACTTTCGGTCTCGCCTAGCGGAACGAAGGTGGCATATTACCTGGATAAAGAAGTGTTGGAGATTCGGGATCTGGAATCGCCAAACAAAGTGGCGCGAATGCGCGTGGGCTTGGGCGTATTGCAATGGAATGCGGATGAAACACGGATTTATCTAAAACGGACGATTGAGAAGAAGTCGGCGGATTTGGTCAGTGTGGCGGTGCCGGCTTTGGTGGCGTACAAGACGGGACAGACTGTGCCGGTGCAGGAGCCTACGCCGCAGGTGCTGTTGCATGGATTAACGGTGCGGGAATTTGGGGTGTCGCCGAATGGGAAGTTTTTGGCGATTGTGTTGCCGGGAAAAAGGAATTTGCAGATTTTTGGGTTTTAGGCGAGGAGAAGAAAAAAGGTTTTAACGCAGAGGGCGCGGAGGACGGAGCGCAAAGGTCACGGAGAATATTTCGAGGGGGTAGAGTTGAGATCCTTAGCTTCGCTCAGGATGACAAGTTGGCTTGCTCGTGCTTCGCGACTATAAATGATGAAATGACGAGGCGCCTAGAGAGAGCGCCTTTTTTTTGTGTTCGATCAGCAGGCAGGCGTCTTCGACGACGGTCAGGCCTGCGGCGCGGGCTTTTTCGGCGGCGGTAGGGTTGGTGATGCCAAGTTGGAGCCAGAGAACTTTGGCGCCAATGGCGATGGCGGAATCGGCTACTGCTGGAACATTTTCCGGGCGACGGAAGACGTCGACGATGTCAACTTTTTCGGGGATGTCTTCGAGGCGCGCGTAGGATTTTGCACCAAGGACTTCGGATTCGTTGGGATTCACCGGAATGATGCGATAACCGGCGGATTGAAGGTAAGAGGCGACTTCGTTGCTAGGGCGGGAAGGATTGGAGGAGAGGCCGACTACGGCGATGGTTTTGGAATCGCGAAGGATAGTGGTGATTGGATCGGTCGAAGATTTGGTGGCCATGTTTGATTGGATGAGGAAATGGACGGCAGGGTTATGGTTTAGGAGAAGAACTGCTTTAACCACAGAGGTCCCGGAGGTCGGAACACAGAGTTCACGGAGAATTAGATGGAGCGGTTGGAGAAGGTGTCGGAATGCGATGGGACTGTGGCCGGGGACGATTGATTGTGGCGAGAGAGGACAGTGGTGACGGCGAGAAGCAGCTTGGTGTTTTCGGCGGGACTGCCGACGGAGATGCGAATCGCTTCGGGGAAGCCCATCCAGGCCATGGGGCGAACGATGACACCTTCCTGGAGAAGTTCATCGCAAAAAGTTTTCGCGTGAGGGCCGATGGGCACAAAAAGAAAATTCGTTTCGCTGAGGACCGGACTGAGGCCGAGTTTGCAGAGCTCTTCGTAAAGGCGCTGGCGTTCCACGCGATTCATTTCGGCGGAACGTTCCACGTGCTGACGATCGTTGAGCGCGGCGAGTGCGGCGGCTTGAGCGACGCTGGTTACATTGAACGGCGTGCGGAGCTTATTCATTTCGGCGACGAGTGTGGGATGGCCGATGCCGTAGCCGATGCGCAGGCCAGCTAGTCCGTAAACCTTCGAGAAAGTGCGCAGAGTAAGGATGTTGTTGTACTGCTTGAAAAGTTCCAGCGCCTTGGGAAGGTCGGTGCGCTGCGCGTATTCGCGGTAGGCCTCGTCGTAAACAATCAAAACATCGCCAGGAACTTTTGCGAGGAAGGCGTCGAATTCGGCAGCGCCAAAAGCGGTGCCGGTGGGATTGTTGGGATTGGCAATGTAGATGATGCGGGTGAGCGGCGTAACGGCCAGAGCGATAGCGTCCAGATCGAAAGTGAAGTTGCGCATCGGGGTGAGGATGAGTTTGCCGCCAGAAGCGCGGATAGCGATGGAGAAGAGCGCGAAAGAACCCTCACTGGTGATGCCTTCGCTGCCAGGACGCAGGAGAACGCGGGAGGCGAGATCGATAATTTCGCTGGAACCGAGGCCAACGAAAACTTCTTCGGGGCGAACTCCGAAGCGAGAGGAGAGAACTTCACGGAGGCGCTTGTTGCCGCCGTCGGGATACCAGTTGGCTTCGCCGAGTGCACGGCGAGCGGCTTCCATTGCTTTGGGAGAGGGGCCGAGGGGATTTTCGTTGGAGGCGAGTTTGACGGCGTGAATTTTTAGATCTTGTTCGACTTCTTCGATGGGTTTGCCGGGAACGTAGGCGGGGAGGCCCTGGATGTAATCGGGTATCAGTTCTTCGAGGGTGTGGGTCATAAGAATATATTATGCGCTTCATTTGGGATTTGTGGAGGGGAGGTGACGTTCATGGTTAACGGAGACAAGTCAAAAGAAAAGACAAGAAAGATTTAACGCAGAGGGCATAGAGGCCGGAGCGCAGAGGTCACGGAGAATGGGCCGTGGATGCGCGGAGATCGGAGGTCATTCGCGAGTTGAAGGTTTGGTTTGGCTTGGGAGGTCCTTCAGTTGGTGGATTTCGGATTTGCTTAGGGGGCGGTATTTGCCGGTGGGGACGTCCAGGGTGAGCGGGCCCAGGCGGATACGTTTGATCTTCTCTACGAAGAAGCCGACTTGCTGGAACATGCGGCGGATCTGGCGATTGCGACCCTCGATTAGGGTGACTTCGTACCAAGGGTTGGTAGCGGCTTCGACGAGTTCGATTTTGCAGGGCGAGGTTTTGACGCGGCGGCCGTCGTCGAGAGTGATGGTCACGCCGTTGCGAAGGCGTTGGATGGCCTGCTCGTTGGGCATGCCGCTGACTTTGACGAGATAGGTTTTGGCAATATGCGAGCCGGCTTTGGTGAGTTTCTGCATCAGAGCGCCGTCGTTGGTCATGAGTAGAAGGCCTTCGCTGGCGTAATCGAGGCGGCCGACGGGATAGATGCGTTCGGGAAGTGCGCCGAGAAGTTCCATCACGGTGGGACGACCTTCGGGATCGCGGACCGTGGTGACATAACCCTTGGGCTTGTTGAGAAGGAAATAGACGAAGCGCTCGGCGCGTTTGAGAGGTTTGCCATCCACGCTGATGGCATCGATTTGCGGATCGGCCTTGGTTCCCTGCTCGGTGACGACCTGGCCATTGAGGGTGACTCGTCCGGCGGCAATGATTTCTTCGGCTTTGCGGCGGGAGGCGATGCCGGCGGCGGCCAGGATTTTTTGTAGGCGTTCAGCGGGCATGAGAGTTGGTGGTGAATAGTGTAAGGCAAAAGACAAAAGATAACGC
>JBAVNY010000170.1:0-22868 GCA_049691535.1 Candidatus Acidiferrum sp. | reverse complement strand
GGCTATCTGGATATTTCTTGAGGAAGTTTTCACCGGCCTTGATCTTTTTGGCGGATTGATCGGCAGGGATCGACCCAAACGCCTTGTACTCTGACGCTTCTTTGGAATCACGGACCGCCGCAGTGTTATCGACCGTCAAGGGAGAAGGATTGGAGCCGAGTTTGCTATTGTCCGGCGGAGTCGGCGATCCACCTCTGGACATAACTTGAGCGCAAACGCTGTAGCTGAGAATCGAACCACCCAAGACCAGCAAAACGGCACCGGCCCGGCACATGGAATGGATTTTCATAAGTCCTGTCCTCCAGTAAATGCTCTTAGTGAACTCCCACCATCGCGGGAACGGAGGCCTGGGTCTGTGACCTGTAGTAAGACGGAAGCCGACGAAAAAATGTTTCTAGAAGGTATCGGCCCGCAGGAAGCGGACTGCGCTTGGACCCGAGAAGGTGTCAGTGCCCCATAGGGCGGTGTCCTCGCAGTACTTGAACTTAAAGAGAAGGAATATCAGTCGGCTGCGACTGCGGACCGGGCGGATTCGACAGATTCTGCCAAACCCCTGCGAACGGGCCCTAGCACGAAAGCAGGGACGTCGCGCTCAGGTTCCAGTGACAAGTTAGCGGCTTTACGAGGAAATTCGCCTCGGCGGTCCAGCAGCAACCCAGCCTCTTTCAAGAATTCCGCCGAGAAACCCAGATCCTCCGCCCGATCCACACCCCAGAACCACAGCTTCTCCTCATTGCGCTGGAGGAAATGCAGCGCGGTCTGAAGCTTCTTCATCGAGCGGTCGAAGGACGACGCCAGATAGAAGACCGACAGATTCCAGGCGTGACGCGGGTATTGAACGCGAATGCGCACGCAATACTTGCCGCCTTGATTCTTTTCGATGCTGCAACGATAGTCGTTGCGAACGGTGGAGGAACGACCCGCGATGGTCTTACCCATAAGAACGCCCTTAGAAGAGAATTTGGAAACCGAAGGAATAACGGAGACGCCTTGTTGGTCGAGAAGAGCCACCATAAAGGAGTTTCGCTACCTAAATAGGCTAGCGGGCCGCGGCTCGCAGGGCAATAGGTGTGCCGTAGAATTTTAATTAGCTTGTTTACTTATAGTTAGCTCAGCCAAGACTTCCGAAGCCGCGAAGCTTTTCAGGATAAAGCTTCAACGTGCCGTCCTTCTTCAAACGCTCCTCGAGCGCACTGCGGAAGGCGTCGAACGCCAAAGCGCGCTTCTGTTGCAGCAAATTATCGGTCAGCGTCTTCTGTTGTTTCTGGAAGTCGTCGGGATTCGGCTCGGTCTTTTCAGCAACCTGGTACACCGCCCAGTTCTGTCCGATGGCTACGGGAGCCCCTATGTCGCCTACCTTTAGTCCAAAGGCGGCTGAGAGCTGCTTACCGCTGCCCAAACCTGCGGCGGTGCCACTGCGAGCAAAAGCGTCGGAAGTTTTAGGATCAAGACCGAGCGCTTTGGCTGCGCCGCTGAATTTCTCGCCAGCTTTGACCCGCTTTTCGAGTTCTTCGGCCTTAGTCTGAGCAAGTTGCGTGGATTTCTGTTGCTTCAGCGCGTCGATGACCTTATCGCGCACTTCCTGAATGGTAGCTTGATGAGCCGGTACGGTGTCCTTGAGCGCGAGAATCACATAGCCGCGGTCCGTATGGATAGGCAGGCTCAATTCACCTTGCCTCATGCGAAAGATCTGATCTTTCGCGTCCTGGGAGTTGCCAAGTTCGAGAAGCGGCTCGGTTGCGGCCACTGGACGAGTCTCGCCGGTGGCCAGGTGATATTTCTGAGCCAAATCGTCTAGAGTCAGCTTGTTCGACTGCCGAATGTCAGAGGAAAGCTTGTCGGCGGTTTCCGCAGCTTCCTGGTCTGCCTTTTGTAGCAGCAGGGGTGTCCGGATGGCATCCTTCACTTCGTCGAAGGGCTTGGTGTGGGCGGTCTCTTTGTCCAGCACCTTGATGATGTGGAAGCCATATTGGGTGCGGATCAGATCCGAAATGTCGCCCTTGGGCAGGCTGAAAGCGGCCTTTTCGAATTCAGGAACGGTTTGCCCTTGAACGATCCAACCCAGATCTCCGCCCTTCGCCTTCGAACCCGGGTCTTCCGAATACTTCTTGGCAAGTTCCTCGAAATTCGCACCCTTCTTTTTCGTTTGCGCCAGGATGTCTTCCGCCTTCTTTTTAATCTCAGCGACTTCAGCGTCGGTCTTGCCGACGGTCATCAGCAGGATGTGCTCGGGGTGGACGCGATTGGGAACCTGATAGTCCTGAATATTTTTTTGATATATGGCCTTCAGTTCGTCGTCTGAAACCTGGCTGGACTGCCGCAGCTTGTTCAGGTCAACCAATGCATAGCGAACGGACCGCTTCTCGGGTATTTGAAACTTCGACTTGTTCGCGTCGAAGTATGTCTTGATTTCGTTTTCGTCGGGAGTGATCTTGGCCGCGAGGTCTTCCGGCTTGATAAGTACGTACTCCAGCTTGACCTTCTCATTCTGCAAGCGGAACTCATCCTGAATTTCCGCGGGGGTGACGCTGATGCCATCCGTAAGCAGCTTGCGGAATTTCTCTTCGACCAGACCGCTGCGTACGATCTCTTCGAACGCCGGCACAGTCATCTGGAAACGTTGACGTACTTCGCGCGTATAGGCATCCATTCCAACGAAACTGTCCCCATTGAAAGCCGTCGGAAGATACTGGCGGATGCGATCAGCGCGCTCTCTGTCGCTGACGGTAATGCCCAATCGCTTGGCTTCCAGTTCAACTTCCTTCGCGAAGACCAGTTGCTTGAGAATCTGGTTGGCGTACAGTCCTTCGAGTGCTTGAGGAATCTGGTTACGCTGACGGATTTCGTTCAGTTGCTGATTGATGTCGCCCAGGGTGACGCTCTGATCACCAATCTTGGCGACCGTGTCTGTCGATGCCTCACCGGTGGGAGTACCTTGGGGCACGAGGTAGAGGAGCATGCTCAGCGCGAGCATGCCAATGATGACGCCGAAAAGGATCCGGACGCCGGTTTTCTGGTTGTCGAATGCACCTGGCATTACAGGTTTCTCCTGGTTTGAAAGCAAACTACGCATTATACCGGATTGCCAGCGGTAGTCTCAAATGATTGCTACGGATTGCAGAACTAGTGGAGACGTGGGACGTTACTTGGCACTTTCGATCGGTCGCGCGCCACCCAAAAGGCAGCAACCACCATGCCAATCGACTGACCCTTAGCCCTCTTTCGGTGAATTTACTAGAACGGTGAGTGGTTTGCGGGTTGTGAAGAGTGCCAAGGGCGATGGAGCGTGGCTGGATAGCACTGACCTTCATTTTTGGGCCAACGGGGTGATTGATCGCGGCTGGATTAGTCCGAGCCTGTTCACCAGAAGGGCGTGCAACCATTAGGGCTGAGAGTGCCCATGTATTCAGACGATGATCAGTATGGAGACAAGCTGATCGACGGCAAATATAGTATCCAGGCGGTCGGCAAAAGCTATGACTACGTCTGGGCCTGCAATGTTCCTTATATGGACGCATGGCTGGATGAAATCGCCGAGCCAGTCCAGGAACAAGGTTCCTTGGAACGTTAGCGCAGCAAACGGCTCAGCGGCTGGAATACTACCTCGCAGTTGAACGAAACCTGGCCGCGCCGCTTAAACGCCACACCGTAGATCCTACTTCGCAGTCGCAATCCCTTTGCTTGCGGATACCCAAGAGTGAATACGGGTCTCGAGTACGTCCATTGGCAACGCACCCGAATCGATGATCTGATCGTGAAAATCTCGGATATTGAATTTATCTCCGAGCTGCTCCTTGGAATATTGGCGCAGCTTCAGAATCTGTAACTGGCCGATTTTGTAGCCCAGAGCCTGACCCGGCCACGCTATGTAGCGATCAGTC
Organism: Candidatus Acidiferrum sp.; assembly: GCA_049691535.1. Taxonomy (GTDB): domain Bacteria; phylum Acidobacteriota; class Terriglobia; order Acidiferrales; family UBA7541; genus Acidiferrum. The sequence goes on along the minus strand of JBAVNY010000170.1, from coordinate 18,987 downwards.
TCCGATTGGACATTTGGCTCATCCTGCGCCGAATGTTCGTGAAAAAAGTCCACGACCTGCTGCCGCGACCAGTGCTTGTAGTGCAGGCCCGTATCCACAACCAAACGAATCGCCCGCAACATGTCGTCTTGCAGGTGCCCGTAGTAACTGTAAGGATCCTGGAAAAAACCAACTTCCTTGCCCAGTCGCTCGGAGTACAGCGCCCAGCCTTCCGTGTACGCTGTGTAATACTCGTGTTGACGAAACGGCGGCAGGTCCGGCATCTCCTGCGCGATGGTGATCTGCAAATGATGGCCGGGAACGCCTTCGTGGTACGCGGTGGTCTCAACATCGAGTAGCAAACGGTTCTGGAAATCTCCGGTGTTGACCATCACGTGCCCGGGCCGCGAACCATCCGGGGTGCCATCCACATACGAAGCAGCAGACGCTTCTTTCTCGCGAAATTCTTCAACGGGCATCACTTGTACTTTGGCCTTGGGCAGCTTGCCGAAAAGATCCGGCAACTTCACATACATCTGATCAATATATTTGCGGTAGAGATCGAGAATCTGCTGCCGAGATTGGCCGTGCAGCTTCGGATCTTTCTGGATGGACGCGTCCAGGGATTTCACGTCCTTGAAGCCGAGCTGTTGAGCGACGCCCAGCATGCGAGCTTCGATTTCTTTGACCTGCGCCAGTCCGAGCTGGTGGATTTCCTCCGGCGTAAGCGACGTCGTGGTGCTCTGTTTCACGCGGTAGGCGTAATACGCATCGCCGTCCGGCAATGACCAAACTCCGACCTCCGTGCGGCCCTTCGGCGCGTAATCCTCACGAACAAACTTGGTAAAGCGGGCATAGGCAGGATTTACGGAATCGCGAATAGCAGCAAGGCCAGCGTCGCGGAGCCGTTTCTGGTCGGCAGCAGAAAACTCCTTAGGGAAATTTGAAAACGGCTGAGCGAAGGGAGACTTGTCGGGTGGATGCGTCGCAATACCGTTGGCCTGATCAACCACTTTTTCCAGCAGGAAGCGGGGCGGCATGCGATTTTCCGCCATGCCCTTACGCATTTGCACCATGGTTTCGTTGAAGGCGCGAGGGACCTGGTTCAGGCGAGAAATATAATCGTCGTAGTCCTTTACCGATTGGAAAGAGAGTACGCTGACCAGTTGGGGAAGATCGATGTGTATGCCGGAGTTCTGGTCCACCGGCATTTCCCAAGGCTTGAAGCGCGCGCCCTCAAGCTGGTCTTTCAGGTCGCGGATCATGAGATTTTTATTCAGAGCTTCCTGGTCAGGAAAACCGGCAGTATCGACAGCTTCAAAACGGGTGAGGAACTTTTGCGTTTCTACCAGGTCTTTGTCGATAGCTTCCTGAGAGAAGTCATCGATCTTGTCGTTCCATCGCTTGTCGCCAAGGATCGAAGCGTAAAGTGGGCTGGTGCGCATCTTATATTCCCATTGCTCGGCGAGCAGCGCATCGAGCAATTTGCGTCGGGCGTCAAGGGTAGAGCTTACGTTCGATGGTGATTGCGCCCCGGCCGAGAGCGAACACAGCAGGCTGAGGCTAACGGCGAAAAACCGGAAAGCTTTCGTTTTGGGCATGGATCGTCCTGTGAAATGCTTTTGTATAGACGGCTCGTACACCGATTTCGTTTGCTGACGAAAAAGTGTACTGGGAAATTTGAGTGAAGGATAGGCAAGGGTAAGGGATTGAGAAGGGTCGCCAGGTTGCCGGAAATAGCGCTACTGCTGGTCGCCGCCGTGGGCGGAGCCGCTGCGTTCGTAGCCGGCAATGCGACTTCTACAACGGCAAGGACCCAGGCGCAGCGCGCCGCGCCCACCTTTTATCGCGATGTATTGCCAGTCCTGCAGGCGCATTGCCAGGTATGCCATCGAACCACCGAGATCGCACCCATGCCGTTCGAGCGCTACGAAGAAACCCGCACGTATGCCGAGCAGATTCGTGTGGACACCCAGACCCGAGTGATGCCGCCATGGTTCGCGGACAGGAAAGTGGGCAAATTCTCCGATGATCCTTCGCTGAGCGAAGCCGAGATTGCGCTCTTAGCGGACTGGGCCCACAGCGGAGCCCCAGCCGGTGATCCAAACAGTGCGCCACCCGCTCGCAACTGGGCGGACCGCTGGACAATTCCCGCACCAGATTTGGAATTGAAGATGCCCGAAGCGGTGAGGATTCCGGCTGGCGGCGAGGTCGAATACACCTACGAGATTGTGCCAACTCATTTTTCGCAGGGGCGTTGGGTGCAGGCGTCCGAAATTTTGCCGGGCTTGCCGCAAAACGTCCACCACGCCGTGGTGTACGTGCGACCTCCGGAATCGCAGTGGCTTCGCCACGCCCCGATAGGCAAACCGTTTACAGCATCGATGCTCGCCACCCCGGAGGATCAACGCGACGCCATGTGGACCGACAGTGACATTCTGCTGGTCTATGCCCCGGGAAGTACGCCGGACAACTGGTCGCTCGGAATGGCGAAATATGTCCCTGCCGGCTCGGATCTGGTTTTTCAGGTCCACTACACCACAAACGGAAAGGCCGGCGCGGATGTCAGCCGTATCGGCCTGATCTTCGCGAAGCAACCCGTAACGCAGCGAGTCCTTACGCTGCAATTGACCAATGATCATTTTGTAATTCCGCCGGGAGTGCCCGATTTTCGCGTGGAGGCGCGAGGAACGCTTCCGAATGATGCGCTGTTGTTAAGTTTCTTTCCGCATATGCATGTGCGGGGAAAACGATTCGAGTACAACATTCTCAATCAAGACCGGACCATCACGCCGTTGTTGCGCGTGAATTACCATTTCCACTGGCAAATGAGCTACCGCTTGGCGGAGCCACTGCGCCTGAAGGCTGGTACGGAATTGCAGGCCGTGGCGTGGTACGACAACTCCAAACAAAATCCACACAATCCGGATCCGACCGCAGCAGTTCATTGGGGCGAACAAACTTATGAAGAGATGATGGTCGGATTTTTCGATGTGGCGGTGGATAAGGACTTCGACAAAAAGAGATTCTTTCAGCGGCAAAGGGCGGATACTGCGCCTTGACTACCGCCAGTTCGCTCGCCATTCAGATTCAAACTCCCAACTGCGAACAGAACTGCCAGACAGCCCTTCGTCACGCAGGTCGCGGAATTCACACAGATCGACCACCCGCGCAGTGGCTAACCGTCACCTGCGGCGGAAAAGCTATTTGTAGATTGACTACGGGCATGGCGGGGAGTTCCGCGTGCCGCAAATCGCTGTGCTACATTGCGCAATTGGAGCAATGCGGCACAAAACTCTGTGACTACGCAAACACCTATCGATCCCAGACGTCCCACGGCGCCGCCGACACCAACGGCCACACCGAAAATTCATCGTGTGGAAGTGTATTGGCACGCAGTCACCTATAAGACCGTGGCGCTGTATGCCCTGATTGTAATCGTCATCGTGGTCGCCGCTCTGTATGTCGGTAAGCCCGACTGGACCTCAATCGTAACGACCAAACTTTCCAAGGCTCTGGACACCACGGAAACCGACACGATGCCGTTGAGTCAGACACAGGCTAAATTCGTGAACCTCGACGGCCGAGTGCAAGTTAAGAAGGTAAATTCCGTGACTTGGGTGGATGCGGATTATCACACCGCATTGGATAAGGGTGACTTGATTCAAACCGGTTCCGATGGACTCGCCCGTATGACCTTTGCGGACGGCACCGAATACACGGTAAAAGCCGAAACCTTAGTTACCGTCGAAGAAAACAACGTTACGCGCGACCATTCCAACACCGCAGTGCGCAACAATACTGGCGCGGTCGATCTGGCCACGCCGATGTGGTCTTCACGCGATTCGCAAGCAGCGGTGAGCGTAGAAGACGCCACGGCCTTCATGAAGCAGAACAGCCGCGCGACTGTAAAGAACGACCCGCAAAAGAACGAACATGAAATTACGGTGGCTACCGGTTCCGCCGAAGTGCAACGCGGCCAGGAAAAAATTGAGTTGATGCAGTATGAGAGAGCGAGTTTCGCGAGCGGCAGCAGCATTCAGAAGACCAACGTGCTTGCGCCTCCGGCCCTCGTAGCGCCACTGAATCTCTCGCCAATCATCTCTGAAAACCCAAAGTCGACTCCCGTCCATTTCGAGTGGCAGCCCATTGAAGGTGCAGTCAGCTATACCCTGCGCATCAGTCCCACCACCAGCTTTACCAAATTGGCCAAGCCTGAAGTGAAAGTCACGGGGACCAGCGCCGAAGTGTCGGGGCTGGAACCGGGCGATTACTTCTGGAACGTGACCGCATCGAACGCCAAAAAAGAAACCAGCGAATACAGCGAGATGTTCAAGTTCATGCTGGTGGCTCAAGGCAAAGAACAGGGCATGCTGCTGCAGATTGAGCCGGCGCAAATCCATGGGCGTGTGGCGGAAATCATCGGTAAGGCGGAACCGGGCGCAGCGCTGATCATCAACGGGCAGCCGGTTGCCAACATTTCGCCGGATGGAAGCTTCCGGCATTTCACCGAACCGCTCGATCCGGGACAGCACACCATCACCGTTATTGGCTCGAACCGGCGCGGCGGCACGGCGAAAAAAGAAGTTTCCATCGTAGTGCCGAAATAATCTTGGGGGGAAACGACGGCTGCACTTTTGCGCAGACCGCCGAATCCAGCGACAATGGGTTGCACGGATGGTATCCGCACGCGGAGATCCTACCGAGCAGGATCCTCTCCGCAGGGGGAACGCGGTAATGAATAAGAACGGTTACAACCTGAGGTCGGTGTTCAGCCTCTTCTCGTCCGACCTGGCAATCGATTTGGGCACGGCGAACACACTCGTGTTCTCGCACGGCAAAGGCATCGTGGTGAACGAGCCATCGATTGTCGCAATTAACAAGTCCAGCGGCGAAGTGGTGGCGGTTGGTCGCGAAGCAAAGGACATGCTGGGCCGCACTCCAGGCAATGTCGTGGCAATTAAGCCGATGAAAGATGGAGTGATCGCGGATTTTAAAGTCACTGAAAAGATGCTCACCTATTTCATTCAGAAGGCCCACAACCGGCGCGTTCTGGTGCATCCACGCATCGTGATCGGCGTGCCAAGCGAGATTACCCCGGTAGAAAAACGAGCGGTGCAAGACTCTGCCTATCGTGCACGCGCCAGTGAAGTTTATCTCGTGGAACAGGCCATGGCCGCGGCGATTGGTGCGGGCCTGCCGATCGAAGAGCCATCCGGCAACATGGTGGTCGACATTGGCGGCGGCACCACCGACATCGCTGTGATTTCCATGAGCGGCATTGTGTATTCGCGTTCGGTGCGCGTGGCCGGAAACGAAATGGACGAAGCGGTAATGCAATACCTCAAGCGCAAGTACAACCTGCTGGTTGGCGAGCGCACTGCCGAACAAATCAAAATGGAGATCGGCTCCGCGTATCCGCTGGAAAAGCCTCTCACCATGGAAGTGAAGGGCCGGAATTTGATTGAGGGCGTACCGCGCACGGTCACCATCGACGATAGCGAAATTCGCGAAGCGCTGAGTGAGTGTGTAGCGACTATTTTGAATGCGGTGCGCGTAGCGCTTGAACGCACTCCACCGGAACTTTCTGCAGACATCAGCGACCGTGGCATCGTCTTGACCGGCGGCGGTGCATTGCTGAAGAACCTGGACAAGCGCATCCGTGAAGAAACTGGCTTGCCGGTATCGATTGCCGACGATCCACTGGCTTCCGTGGTGCTGGGCACCGGTAAGATGCTGAGCGACTTTAAACTTTTGCGTCAAGTTTGCATCGATTGAGGCTTTGAGATTTTTCGTCGTAGTTCTTTCGCATAACGTGAGCTGGTTGATTCGGTTTGGCAGGCTCGGGGGAAGCTCCCAGCATCCCACGCGCAAATCCGATAGCGGGACGCGAGTGTAAATATGGTAGCAATTCCCTCAAGACATAAGTCGGTGGCGCTGCTGACCGGCGTGCTCATCGCGCAGATTCTTTTGCTGGCCGTGCAGATTAAACGGGATTCACGTGGGCGACTGGTGCGCGTCTGGGCGATTACCGCGGTGTCGCCGGTAGAAAAAAGCGGCGCGTGGGGATTCGGGCGCATTCGGGGAGTTTGGAATCATTATTTCGCGTTGCAAAACACCGCGCGCGAGAATGAAGCCCTGCGCGTGGAAAACGACGCCCTGAAATTGACCATTTCGGAATTACACAGTAAAGCCAGCGAAGCAGATCGGCTGGCAACACTACTGAATTTCAAGCAATCCCACGAGGGCGTGCCGATGGTTGGGGCGCGCGTGATTGGTGCAAGCCCAGGTGATGGCAGCCGCGCGATCGAGATCGACCGCGGAGAGCGCGACGGCATTCGCCGCAATATGGCAGTGATCACGCCCGATGGCGCGGTGTGCAAAGTGATTGAGACCTACCGCGACACTGCGCAAATCCTGTTGCTCACGGATCGCGAGAGCGGTGCCGGGGCGATGTTCGTCCAGTCCCGCAAGCAACATCCCATTGGCGGCACCGGCGAAGCAACACTGGCGATGAAGTACGTACCGGGCGACGATACCGTAACCGTTGGCGAAAAAATTGTGACCAGCGGCATGGATAAAATTTTCCCGGCTGACGTTCCGGTGGGCACGGTGATCGAAGTGAAGGGTGGAAACCCCTTCAAGCAGATTAAGGTGCAGCCTGCGGCGCATTTGGACCGGCTGGAAGATGTGATTATTTTATTGAAGCAGGTGCCGGTTGAGTTCCCCAAGGATGTCGACGCGACAAGTGTAGCGCCGAGCGCCGCGGCAAGCTCGGATAGCGGAGTTGTGAATGCGGCGCCTGCGCCCGCCAGCGCGGTGAAAAAGCCATGAACGATACCTACGAATTGCGTGGTAGCGAAACGCACATAGAGGTACACAAGTTTTTCCCCGGCTCAATTTTGGTAGCAACGTTTTTGGCGTTGGCCCTGCAGACCACCGTGCCGGTCTATTTCCCGAAATTTGCAATTCTGGATTTACCGCTACTCATTACCATTTACTTTGGATTGAGCCGCCGGAATCCGTCGACAGGTTTGCTGCTGGGCATGACCATCGGCTTGTTGCAAGACAGCTTGAGCGGGCCCACAGTGCCGCTGGGTCTCTATGGAATTGCGAAAACGGTGATTGGGTATTTGGCGTCTTCTATTGGAGCGAGACTGGATACGGAACATCCTGCCGCGCGCTTCTCGCTCATCATGGCGTTTTACGTCGTTCATCACATCGTGCTGCTGCTCACCCACCGCTTGTTACTGGCCCAGACCGAACCTTGGTTCACGACACACTTAGCGATAGCGGCTGCAATCAACGCCGTCCTAGGCACCCTACTGTTTGTGCCCCTCGATCGTCTCCGTCGAAACTCTTAATCCGAGTTTCATTCCAAACACATTTTGAAAACGCTCTTAGTGGCTAACCAGAAATTGCTTGAAGTCGTCGTAGCTGTTGCTCATCGGCAGTGACAGCTTGGGTTGCTGCAAGTGGCGCGCAAGACGTTCAGGCAATGGCGGCGCGACGCCAATTCCCTTCTGAACGATTTCCGCAAATTTCGCAGGATGCGCCGTGGCAAGCACCAAGCCTTGCGAAGGCTCAGGGTGTTCCTTCCGATACGCTTCCCAGGCGTGAAGACCAACCGCAGTGTGAGGATCGGCGATGTACCGGTAGCGATCCCACGCGGTGTGCATCTGGTGCAGCGTTTCTTCGTCAGTCACCCCATGCCCCCAGATTTCACGGCGAACATTTTCGATACGATTCCGGCAAAGATCCAGCAGGCGCGGAAAATTGTTGGGACTGCCAACATCCATGGCATTCGAATAGGTGGCTTGCGCGGGACGCGGCTGATAATCGCCGGTCAACAAATATTGTGGAAAGACATCATTGGCGTTGGTGGCGGCAATAAATTGCGCAACCGGGAGCCCGATGCGCTTCGCGAACAGTCCAGCAGTGAGATTGCCAAAATTCCCGCTAGGGACTGAAACAATCAGCGGCACCGAGGCGACAGGCAACTGCCGGTACGCTGCAACGTGATAGAACATCTGCGGCAATAAGCGGCCGACATTTATCGAATTCGCAGATGTTAGAAAGGTGCGCTTGTTCAGGGCTTCATCAGCGAAGGCCTGCTTCACTAGCCGCTGGCAGTCGTCGAAAGTGCCCGAAATCTCGAGCGCGGTGATATTTTCGCCAAGCGTGGTGAATTGCTTCTCTTGTGCCTCACTAATGCGCTTCGAGGGATACAGAATGACAACCCGAATCCCCGGAACCCGCAGAAAACCATGTGCCACGGCGCTTCCGGTGTCACCCGAAGTGGCAACCAACACTGTGAGTTGACGCGACTCGCCACGCACAAAATAGCCCATCAGGCGAGCCATGAACCGCGCTCCAAAGTCTTTGAACGCCAGCGTCGGACCGTGGAATAACTCCAGGATATGTAGTGCCGGAGAAAGCGAAACGAGCTTCACGGGAAAGTTAATGGCTTCGGCTACGGTCTGCCACAAGACTTCCTCGGGTACATCCGGCGTGGCAAAAGGGCGAACCACCCGGAAACACACCTCGGTGAACGGCAGCCGACGAAATTCTTCAAGTTCTTCTGACGTGTGGCGCGCGATTTCGGCGGGCATGTACAAGCCGCCGTCCGGCGCCATGCCACGAAGCACCGCGCCACGCAGCGACGTCAGCGGGGCTTTGCCCGCAGTGCTGCGGTACCTCATCGACACTCCGCCAGAATGCGATTATTTGCGCGCTGCAAGTTGGTCCTTGATTTTATCCAGAAATCTTTTGCCGGGAGAAGCAGCCGCGGACACCGCGTCCAGCGACAATTGGCGAATACCCGCGACCGGAATCGTGCAGTGCGCCAGGGCCTCGTAGCTCTGTCGTCGTGCACCAATCAATGCCGGATAGCAACGCGCAACCGTGTCGCGAGGTTGTTCCGCGGGCCGCGGCTGAAACGCCCCCCGCCACAGCACCGGCTTGGGATCTTCGAGGTACCGCTGAATGAGCAGTTGCTGCTCATCAGCAGACGCCGCGAGATACACGATGGTCATCTGCTTGCGGAGCCGGTGCAGCAAATGATTGCCGCAATAGATGACGCTGCCCGTGGTATCGAGGATCAAATCGCTCACAGGATCCTTCTCCAACTTATTCAAAACCTCGCCGAGCGCGGCCGTCTCTTCCGATAGATATTGCGATTCGCGTTCCGCGTACGTGTCGCGATCTGGCCATCCCATCCAGGCAGCTACACCGTTGATGCCAGTAAACCCACCGGAACTCAGAGTTGGCGCAAGCCGCGCTTCTATCTGATCGTCGCAGGAAATTGTGGGATAGCCGAGGGCTGCCAGATGTTTAGTCCAGTAAGATTTACCGGCGCCAGACATGCCGATAAGCGCGAGTCGCAAAGGCTTATGAGAAAGAGAGGCCATGCAGAACTAAGAATTGTAGATGATTCAGCAAGAACCGAGAAACTCAAAAGGATTTAGTGTTTCGCGAAGAGATGCGTCTCACTGGCTTTTTAGCGCCTAAATCCTGTCCTTTCAGCATCTACAGCCTCTTTATTAGACCGCTACCTGCCCTTCCGTACGAGTTGCACTGCATATACGCAAGTGCTACTTTTGAAGAGGCTTACGAATCTGGCGGATTCGAGGCTTGGCGGCGGAGAAAATTGTGCTTTTGAGGCGAATAAACGCCTTGTTGGCCAACATTAAGTGAATTTCGCTGCAGAGTAAGAAATGCGCGAGCGGGCACCGCTCAGCCCTGAAATTCAGATGGGCTCGCGCGCAGGGTTTGCGTGTCGTACTGGTTCCGCAACGATAATCGATTGCCGCAAGAACGGCTGGCTGCCGCGTCCTATGTGATCGTGGGCATGATCACCCTGCTCCTGCTGGGTTTCTGGAAACTCCAAATCATCGATTCCGATAAGTATGGGCAAATGGCCGAACGCAATCGCGTCCGCTCCATCCCCATCATTGCGCCCCGCGGACGCATGCTGGATCGCGACGGGCGCGTGCTGGTCGATAACTATCCATCGTTCTCGGTCCTGCTGTTGCGCGATGACATGGCCGCGGTAGAGAAGAGCCTCTCCGTGATTGCCGATGGCTTGGGCTTGTCGATCGATGATCTGCACGAGCAGCTTGCCAACACGGCAAAGCTTCCCAAATTTCAGCCCATTGTGATCAAGCCGGAAGCGACTCCCGCGGATGTGGCGTTTATCGAGTCGCATCGCGCAGATATCCCGCTTCTGGAAATGTTGATGGTCCATCGCCGGCGTTACCTACCGGGCGGCTTCATGTCCCACGCCAGCGGCTACGTCGGTGAAGTAAGTGAAAAACAAATTGAAGATAGCAACGACAGGCTGCGCCCTGGCGACGTCGCGGGAAAGAGCGGCCTGGAGCGCCAATACAACGATTTGCTGGTAGGCACCGACGGCATGCGACGCGTCATCGTGAACAGCGTCGGCAAGGAAATGGGACGACTCTCGCAGCAGGAAGCCATTCCCGGCAAGCAGATTCAGCTTACGATTGATTACGATCTGCAGAAGATTGCCGAAGACGCGCTAGCCGGTAAAAAAGGCTCCGTAGTAGCGCTGGATCCCCGCACCGGTGAAGTGTTGGCATTGGCGAGCCAACCCGCACCTGATCCAAATGATTTTGCCATTCGCGTTTCCAAAGAAGAATGGCTGCGTCTAAACACAGATGAGGACCGCCCGCTGCTGAACCGCGCCATTCAGGCGCAACTTGCGCCGGGATCCGTTTTCAAAGTTGTGATGGCCACGGCCATGCTGGAATCGAAGGTACCACCTGAGAATTTCCACGCCTTCTGTCCGGGCGCGGCAACATTCTACGGACGCCAATTCAAATGCTGGGTATACGGCAAGAGCAGTCACGGCTCCGTCGATTTACATGCGGCAATCGTGCATTCCTGCGACGTGTTCTTTTACAACGTGGGCATGCGCATGGGCATCGATCGCATCTCAAAGTACGCAAAATTGGTAGGGCTCGGCTCGCGGACTGGAATTGATCTGCCTTCCGAAGAACCCGGGCTCGTGCCGTCGGAAGAATGGGTGCAGCGCGTATATCACCGCAAATGGTATCCCGGCGAGACGATTTCAGTCTCCATCGGCCAGGGAGCAGTAACAGTTACTCCATTGCAGATTGCCTACATGATTGGCGGAATCGCTTCCGGCGGGGAATACAAGCAGCCCCATTTGCTGAAGGATATACAAACCGTTGGCGAGCATCGCATCGAACTTTCCGAGTCGACCGTCGAACAAGTAACCCAAGGAATGTACGGCGTGGTGAACGAAGGCGGTGGAACCGGAGCAGCAATCAGGTTGCAGGGCGTCGAATTCTGCGGCAAGTCCGGCACAGCGCAAGTTATCGGCGGGGACGCAAAATCGCGTTACGGCAAAGGTCAAAAGAAATTCAACAACAATGCATGGTTCGTGGGTTACGCGCCCCGGCGCAATCCAGAAATTGTCGTCAGCGTGCTCGTGGAAGAAGGCGGACACGGAGCCAGCGCTTCCGGCCCAATTGCGCGCGACATCATCAAGGCCTACTACGACAAGAAAGAAAAGAAGATGAACGGCCAGGCGACCGCGCAGAACGTAAAGCCAAATTTTGAGAAGGGCGAAGCGCACGTGGTGACGGTTGAGGATCCAAAGGCCGTAATTAAGCCGGAAGAAACAGCCGCGGTGTTACAGCCGGCGGCAGCAAAGAAGCCTCGACCAGAATAAATTTGTTCAGGAAGTTGGCATGGTAAAAGACGCGGCAGGTTCAAGAGAATACGATTACTGGCTACTAGCCATCCTGGCGGCGATTTGCGCGCTAGGCGTGGTCGAAGTGTATTCCACCACACACGGCAGCGCGCTGGCCGGCATGCACATGAAACAGTTGCGCTGGCTAATCATCGGCACGGTCCTGATGTTCGTTCTATCACGTCTGGATTACCACCTGATTATGGATCAGGCGCCAGTTCTTTACATTATTGGCATCGTCGCGCTACTGGCTGTGTTGCTGATGGGCCACACCCGATTCGGGGCCAAACGGTGGATTCCGGTGCTCGGAGAATTTCTTCAGGTGTCAGAATTAGTCAAATTGATTATAATCATTGTGTTGGCTCGCTTCTTTGCAGAAGTGCGAACCGACGAGCTTTCCCTGCAGGACTTGATTAAAGCAGGGCTTCTAGTAGGATTGCCACTGGCACTGATCCTCAAGCAACCCGATCTGGGCACCGCCCTTGTGTTAATGCCCATGCTAGTCGTCGGCGCATTCTTGGCAGGGCTCAAGTGGCAACATGCAGCAGTTTTTTCGTTAGCGGGTTTTTTGCTCGTAGGAGCGGTCTTTTATCCTCCTGTGAGCCGGCACATTCTGAAACCATACCAGCGGGAAAGAATCACCTCCTTCCTGCATCCAGAAGAAGATGCCAAAGGCTCAGGCTATCAACTGCTGCAATCGAAAATCGCCGTGGGATCCGGCGGATTTTGGGGAAAAGGATTCGGCAACGGCAGCCAGAATCAACTGGGTTACATTCCCGTCCGGTATTCCGACTTCATCATGTCGGCATGGGCGGAAGAACAGGGATTCAAAGGCGTGCTGCTTGCCCTAGGGCTGTACATGGCGTTGTTGTTGCGTTTGGTGCAGAATGCCCAGCGAGCGAAAGACCGCGCGGGAATGTTTCTGGTCATGGGCGTAACGGCGGCGCTTGGGTTTCACGTTTTGGTGAATGTGGCTATGGTCATCGGAGCAATGCCGGTTACCGGAATTCCATTGCCGCTGATGAGCTATGGAGGATCGGCCACATTGTTTGTATTCCTGGCGATTGGTTTGGTGATGAATGTCCGGCTGCGCCGCTTCGTCAACTAACCATCGTCAGTAGGTAGTCCAGGCGCTACACCTCAGTTCAGGGAGGCAGCGCCAGTGAAACGGTCCTTACATGGAGTTGGGACCGCAGGTACGCAAGAAGGACTTTAAGAGTGAGGACAGCATCGTCCGCCGTTCCCCCGGGTAAGACCCGGCAACGGACTTGCCTCGATAGCATGAGGTTTCAGGTACACGAGGGCCGCATTGCGGCCACTCCCTCCGGCTACGAACGTCATGCCGCAACACTAGTGTTGTCGACAGCGTGCCCCGATGGGTATCGGGGTGGCGCCGTGCTTTGGACTTCCGACAGCGAGGTTCGAGCGGCGGTGCGTCATAAGGAGTTTTCATGTCGAAAGAATTGGTTATATCCGCGACTTCGCACGAGCGAAGAGTCGCGATTTTGGAAGAAGGACAGCTAGTCGAGATCTACATTGAGCGAGAAAAAGAGTTTGCGCTCGTCGGCAGCATCTATAAAGGAAAAGTAACGCGGGTCCTGCCAGGCATGCAGTCGGCTTTCGTCGACATCGGATTAGATGGCGACGCCTTCCTGTACGTCAGCGACGTTTTCGAAAATCTCGAAGATTACGATCACGGCCATGCGCACGACGCACCACCGGTGGCCACGATTGCCGCGCGTGACAACGTAGTGATTGAACGGTTGCCCGGCGAGACGCTGGCCGCAGGTGTTCACGAAGAAGTGTTGCACCTCGAAGAGCCGCATGTCGATGAACATCACGAAGGCGCAGAATCACACAGCGAAGCGGAAGAACTCGCTGTAGACCAACACGAGGATCTTCGTGAAGGTCAAGGCGAGCGCTTCTCACAAGAGCGCGAAGCCGTTGAGCCCGAAGAGCGTCAGCCCGAGTCGAACGCTTCAGCACCCCAGAATTTTGCTCCCAGCTACAATCCCACGCGTAATTATCCACCGAGAGTCGGCAACGATCGCGGTCCCTCACAGGGTCATGATCGTGGCGGAGACCGAGGCGGTGACCGCGGAGGCGATCGCGGACGTGGCGGGCGGCGTGGCCGTTGGGGCCGTCGTCGTGGCGGAAGTGGAAGCAGCGGTGGTAGCGACCGCGGCCGTAATCAGGGGCCGAGTCAAGGTGGACGCAATCTTCCCCCCTCAAAATATGCTTCCCCGCAAGGTGGCGAGCGCGATTCACATGGTGGCGGTAGTTACGAAAATCGGCGCCCGCCTGATCGTTCCCCCAGCGCACCTGTGGAATCGCGTGATGACGATATCGTGTTGCCGGGCGAATCGCTGGCCAAGTATCGGGGAAAGCCTGCACCTGCTCCTGTCCCTCCAGTCGAAGATCATGAGCCCGAGGAGCGCCAGCCTGATTTTGAGCAGACACCTTCGCGGCCCGCAATTGGAATGACCCCAAACACCGGCGTGCCACGCCGTTTTTCCGGCAGCTTGCCCCATTGGGTCTTAGCAGACACCGAGACGGAATCGGAATCACCCATGGCAGCAGATCCCGCTACGTTAGCGGAACGCGCTGCTGAGGCTCCTGAACAGGCACCTCCTGCCGTGATTGCAGATGCGCATGAAGAGGAAGTTGTTGCGGAGCACCACGCTTCGACGACTCTCAGCGAAGAAGAGCTTGGCGCTCTTTCCGCTCGGTTAGTAGAAGCCAAACACGAAGAGACGCAGGCTCGCGCAGAAGCCGATACCTTGGCTGGCGGGGCGGATTTTGACGTTGAAGAAGACGAGGAAGAAGAAAGTGAAACGGAGGTCGAGAGCGAAGAACTCCATGAAGACAGCCACGAGGAGTCTCATGAAGGCTCGCACGCCGCCGAAGAGCACGCTTCCGAAGGTCATGACCACGAAGAAGACGAAACCGAACAACACGCCGAGGAACGCGAAGCCCGTGAAGGCGAATCACAAGGCGAACTAAGCGCCGGAGAACGCGCCGATCAAGCGCACGACGATGCCATTGAACAAATGGAGACCGAAAGCGCTGCGGCGACGGCTGCGGCCGGTGGTGGCGGCACGGAAAGCCTCGGACAAGCCATTATCGAAGAGGACGTAATTCTGCTTCCCGGTGAAACCCGTGCGCCACGCAATCCCAACGCTCCACGGGAAGAATTCGTGCGCCGCGATTCTGCACGCATCGGCAGCAATCCACGTTCGCGCTTCCAAAGACCGCAACGCGGTGGAAGCGGTGGGCGTGACCGCGGTCCAGATCGTGGGCCTCGGGGACGACATGACAGCCGGCACGACCGGCGTGGTCCGGAGCGCAGCGGCGACCGCGGTCCAGATCGTGGCCCAGAGCGCGGCCCTGACCGTGGTCCCGATCGCGGGGGAGACCGCGGCCGGGGACGCTTCGAGCGTCGTCCTGGCGGTGGACACAGTGGTGGTCACCGTGGACATCACGGCGGAGGGCACGCACCGCAACGCCGCCCACAACTGATCTCGGAAATGTTGAAACCGGGACAGGACGTGGTGGTGCAGATCGCCAAGGAACCGCTCGGCAAGAAGGGTGCACGCATCACTAGCCACGTGGCGCTCCCGGGCCGCTTCCTGGTGTACATGCCAACCATCGACCACATCGGCGTTTCGCGCAAAATTGCCAGCGCGGAGAATCGTTCGCGGCTACGCCGTTTGGTCGGCGAAGCACGCGGCAGCTATCCCGGCGGATTCATCGTACGTACCGCCGCCGGTGGCGCGACCGACGACGAAATTCGCACCGACATCGAGTTCTTGGGCAAAACTTGGAGCGAGATCAAGCAGAAACATGACGACCGCAAAGCGCCGGCGCTGTTGCACCGCGATTTGAACCTGGTCGAACGTATTCTGCGCGACTACGTCAGCGATGACTTCACGGGGATCTGGATCGACAGCGAAGAAGAATACGGCAAGGTGGTGGAATTCGTCAGCCGCTTCCAACCGAAACTCGTTAGCAAGGTAAAGCTGTACACCAAAGAACAGCCCATCTTCGAAGAGTTCGGCATTCAGCACGAACTCGACAAAGCCCTCCGGGCCAAAGTGTGGTTGAAGTCTGGCGGATACATCGTCATCAACCATACGGAAGCTCTCGTCGCCATTGACGTCAACACCGGCAAATTCGTCGGCAAGGGCTCGACGCGGCTGGAAGACACTATCGTCAAGACCAACCTCGAAGCCGTCAAGGAAATCGTGCGGCAGATTCGGCTGCGCGATCTTGGCGGCATCATCGTTGTCGATTTCATCGACATGGAAGAACGCCGCAACCGCGAAAAAGTTCTCGGCGCGCTGCAAATGTCGTTGGAACAAGACAAGGCGCCTTCCAAAGCGCTTTCCTTTAACGAGTTTGGATTGGTGTGCATCACCCGCAAACGCACCAAACAGGCTCTGGAACGCGTGCTCTGCCAACCCTGCCCGTATTGCACCGGCTCGGGTATGGTGAAGTCGATCCCGACACTCTGCTACGAAATTCAGGCCGAAGCGCGCAAGATGGCCGTCGCTGACCACGAAGGGCCGAATCTGACCCTGCGCGTGCATCCGGAAATTGCCAAGGCCTTGAAGACCCGCGAGTCGATTCTGATCGATGAACTCGAGCAGAACTCGCACAAGCACATCATCATCCAGTCCGACGCCACCCTGCACTGGGAGCAGTACGACATCTACTAGTCGCCTGCTGTAGCAGCCCTTAGACTAAGACCAAACGCCCGAGCCCCCACAACTCGGGCGTTTCTTTTCACTTTTTCAATCGCGGTCGCGAGACTGGCGCACCAAACCAGCAGATGGCGAAGGCGGAAAGACTGTGAATCGTGGCGCAGGCATTGGCGTATCACCCTTGGCGTCTTCCCAGAGGAATTTGTTTAAGATGCGGTTGTCGGCCGCGTCCGCGTGGCTGAAGTCGAGATTCTCCCCTTCTTTCCACTCCTTGGTGTTCACCTGGTACAGAAGCCCGTTGTCGCGATTGCGATAATCAGCACTGAAGGCTGCTTGCGTTCCAGGTCCGCTGAAAAGCGGTGCCATCACCGCCGCACGTGAATCGTTGGCGTTCATCGGAGGCGCGCCTAAGAGAGATTCGATAGTGCGAACTAAATTGATGGTGGTGTAGAACGTGTGGTCGACGAAAGTTGTAGCCTGACTTTGTTGCGCTGATGACGCTCCAACTGCGGGAGAATATTTGCTGATCACCAGAGCGATGCTGCGATGCGAGTCGACATGGTCAGGCCCATCTTGCGCGTCGTCTTCTAGCGCCAAGATGGCGGTATCGTCCCAATAGACACTGTGCGAAATGGCCTCGACGACACGGCCGACGGCGAGATCATTGTCTGCAACGGACGCCGAGGGAGTGGGCTGCCCCTTTGTGCCGCCCGCCGTGTGGTCGTTTGGCAAACGCAGAAGAATAAATTGCGGCATAGTGTCTTTGCCATTTTTCCGGGCCGCAACGAACTGCACGAATTCATTCAGGAATTCGTCAGTGCGTAACTGGTCGGGGTAGGCCACCTCAAAATCGGGATAAAGTGGATCGAAGTGCCCCCTTAATTCGGCCTGCGCAGCAATATTTTTGGCAAGCACGGGAATTTCCCAAGGATACGGGCTCGGCCCACCGCGCGGCTCACCTACATTTTTCTCCAGCGCCTCACCTTTCTTGATAACCGCGCGAGGACACTCAACACCCGCCCCTTTCGGCGGTCCACTCTCCGGCAACACCTGTTTTGCACCGCACCAACGCGAAACGATGTATTCGCCGTAATGGCGATAGGAGACGCCGTGCGAGGCAAAATTCTTCCAGAGATAGCCTCCGGTCGGTTCGCCCGCGTCCGGCAGATCGTCGTCCGCAGAAATTCCGCCGAGCAACTGCCCTTCTGAATCGTAGCTATGCTCGTGACTGCGATAGCCGATCGGCCAGGTCTTCTCCACGTAGTCGCTGATCGAAGCAGAGGTGGACCATACATGGCCGTCTCCAGAGACGTCGCCGCTGTCATAGAAATTGTCCAGCACGCCGAACTGCCGCGCGAGTTTGTGCTGATTGGGCGTGATGTCTTCTCCATACATCGTTAGCGAAGAATCGCCGTTCGCTCCTTTAATGTCGCCAAAGACCTGATCGTAGGTGCGATTCTCTTTAATGATGTAAATGACGTGGCGAATTTTGTTCCCCCCGGCGGCGAAGGGCATTTTGTCGGTGTTGCCTTGCGCCGCGTTGGTGGCAGCAACTTGCGCCGTCCAAGTTGAAAGATTGGTTTTCACGTCCGCAAGAGGTATCCGTGCCAGAGAGCCATGAGTCATCGCGGGATTGTAAGGATACTCGGTTCGTCCTTCGACGGCTTTCTTTAGTGCGATTGGATTTGGGCCCGAGCCGAGACCTTTTGCGCTCCCGATGAGCAAATCGCTTCCCGTGGCCGCCACCACTGTCGGATACCACTCGGTCGGAACAAATCCGGATGCCTGCAAAACCTGATCCTTTTGCAGTTTGCCCAAATCGAACACGGCCACGGAGTCGGAAATGGCATTCGCAGAAAACAATGTGTGTTCGTCGGCAGGAAGCGCCAGATATTCAGGATCGCTGCCGCCATATTTCTGACCAGGCAATTTCGTGGAGAGGGTGTTTAGCAGTTTGCCGGTAGCAGTATCCAGCACCACGATTTCGTCCCGATTGGTCAGCGCGACGAAGAGCCGCGCATTGTCTCGGCTCAGCAGCATGGCGGTTGGATGTGACCCGCCATCGAGGTGACCCGCAGGTTTGCGCAGCGGAATGATGCGCCGAACCCGGCCGCTCATGAGATCCAATTCTGCGACGGCCGACGCATTCCACAGCGAAACGAAACCAGTCTTCCCGTCGCTGCTCATGATAGCGGTGTACGGCAGAGACCCTGGGATGCGTTTGTACGTGGAGAGATCAAAGCGATGAATGATTTTACCGTCGCCGGCATTGAGAAGTAGCGCTTCGTCTGAATTGTTGCTGGCAACCAAGATGCGTTCTTCCCCACCGCTAAGGCCAACGCACAGTCCAGCCGGATACGTCACGTCTTTATATTCTTCCCGTCGCACTTTTCCTGCAGGAGTCTTGCTCCGCGGCGCGAGCGGAAGGAATCCTTCAGCATCCACTTTGCCGTTGCTAAAGCGATAAATGGCAATACCATTGCCAGTACTTCCCTTTTGCTTGCCCAGTGGATCAGTGAGCGATGCCATCGACGCGTATAAGTGCTGGCCATCACGGCTGAAGGC
>JBAVNY010000169.1:0-3219 GCA_049691535.1 Candidatus Acidiferrum sp. | reverse complement strand
CCGCGCGCTGCCCCACGGCGGCCCACCGCGGCCATGTCGCGCGCTGCGAGAAGTGCGCGCACACCCAGATCTCGTACAACAGTTGCCTTATGGGCAAATTCCGTAATGGAGAGCTGGCGATCGGCTTGGTCGCCAATCTGCCGGCTTATCGAGTGATTCTACGCTGATGGATCTTCATTTTGCTCACCATTACACAACAGGTCCCCGCTGAGATCTGTGCGGTGCAAGCTCGTCCTGTGGGCGGGACAAGATATTCGGAAGATGTCGCTATGGATCGAACGTAGGAAACCCCGCGATCGTCGAAAACTGCCTGCGCTGTAGTCTCGACAAGAAGCTCGAAGCAATCGAGGTCACTGCTTCAGCGCCTTTGGGCAAGAACCCGTTAGGCTTCCGGACAAGCCGATGACGCCCCCCAAGGGGAGATCCGTAATGGAGAGCAAAATCTCCGAAATCGTCGCTCAGGCTGACGGAGATGGTCGCCAGCTCTCCATTACGGAATTTGCCCATAACGCAGAGCGTTTTTAGCCCGGCGGCGCGGCCACTGGCAGCGCGGTTGAGCGCAGGATTCTGATCCGCGCCGGTGGGCTAAAAACGTGTTGGACAGAACCGCGGGGCACTGAAAAGCCCCAGCTATGGGCATTGCAACTCGGCGAGAAGTTGGGGATGAGCGAAACTGCTATCGCCAAGCGAGAGTCCAAGAGTGTCGTTCGGGAGTCGTGGGGAGTGAGACAAATGAGTGAAGTACGAGACGACCCAAAATTGCTCTCGGAAATTGATATCAAACTGCATGCGGCAATGTCGTCTCGTTCGCGTGATAGCGCAAGGTCGGTCGATATATATTGGTGAGATCCGAGCGACGGTCATGAGGTATCCATTCGTGGCGCGCGACTTGCGGTGCATTCGAACGTTTCAATGACAATCATGGTGCCGTGGCGACACAGGGGACAGGTCTTTAGGGAGACGCCTGTGATCTCTTCGTACCGGTCACGGTAGTCCTTTTTGATTTCAATTTTGGGAGCGGGCAGCGGCATTTGCAGAAGCTGCCGGCACAGTGTGAGCTTCTCTGCCCGGTATCGATTGGCGAGGAAGCCGTAGTAGCGAATACGCTGAAATCCTTCAGGGAGAACGTGAAGCAGGTACCGACGGATGAACTCCTCAGCGACGAGTGTCATGGTCTTGTGACGGCTGTTGTCGCGATAGTCCTTCCAGCGAAATTGAACCTTCCCGTCGTCTAGCCCGAGCAGCCGATCGTTCGAGATAGCAACCCGATGGGTGTACCGTGCGACGTACTTGAGGACTTGCTCCGGTCCGCCGAAAGGTGGCTTGGCGTAGACCTTCCAATTTATTTTCCTGGTGGGAGCGATGTGGCGCATGAAGGCGTGTCGATTGCGAAGTGGCTCCAGGGAGGAAAAGAACTGCAGCTCTCCGGCATCGAAGGCCTGCTCCAGATAATTGAGGAACAGTCGACGGAACAGAAGCCTCAACACAGGAACGGGAAGGACGTAATCCGGCCGGCAGGAAATCCACCGCGTGCCGTCCGGTGAAATGCCCCCACCCGGAAGGACGCAATGCAAATGGGGGTGGTGAAGAAGAGCCTGTCCCCATGTGTGGAGCACCGCGAAGAATCCGATCTGCGCCCCCAGATGCTTGGGATCGGCGGCAATGGTGCGCAATGTCTCGCTGGTCGCCCGGAACAGAATGTTGTAGACGACGTCCTTATTTTGAAGGGCAATGGCTGCGATTGGCTGCGGCACCGTGAAGATCACATGGAAATACTGAGTGTCGAGAAGCTCGGATCGACGATCATCCAGCCATTGGGCGCGAGCCAACGATTGGCATTTTGGGCAGTTGCGATCTCGGCACGAATTATAACAGATGCGCTGGTGGTCACAGCGATCACAGTGCTCGATGTGGCCACCAAGCGCCGCGGTTCGACATAGCTCAATGGCGCTCATGACGCGACGCTGTGCGGTGCATAGCGAGGCGCCGTGACGCTCACGATAGGCTTCGCCGTGGCGGCGGAACACGTCCGCGACTTCCGGCCCGGAGCGGGCCACCGGCCACAACTCAGAAGTGTTTTGGCGGTGTCGGCTGTGGCTCCGCGGGAACCAGATGCGGCAGCAGGTCCAGGGGGCTGGACGTAGCGCAGACCTTGCTTGTAGCTATTCGTAAGTACTTGGCGGTGGTAGCCAGGCTGCGATGACCAAGCAGCAGCTGAATGGTCCGGACGTCGGTGCCAGACTCGAGTAAATGTACCGCAAAGGCGTGGCGTAACGAATGCGGTGTCACCGGTTTGGATAGGCCGGAGATTCGATGTGCCTTTTGGCAGGCGTCTTCGACGGCTTCTCTCGTGATCGGCTGACCTGGATGAGCACCCGGAAACAGCCACTCCTTCGGATGTGCGACCTTCCAGTAGGCACGCAAAATCTCCAATAGCTTTGGCGATAGCATTACGTACCGATCCTTGCGGCCCTTGCCTTGCGCGACCAGGATGACCATCCGTTTGCTATCGATTGCGCCGGCTTTCAGCCGAACAGCTTCCGATACACGCAAGCCTGCAGCGTAACAGGTGGTCAGGATTACGCGCTGTTTTCGACAAGTAACGCATCCGAGGAAATGTGCGACTTCCTCCGGGCTCAGAACGACGGGCAGTTTCTGCGGCTTCTTGGGAAGAGGAAGCACATCCGCAAGGGTCCATTCCCGCTTGAGGGTGATCTTGTAGAGGAAGCGAAGTGCCGCAACGGCGATGTGTATTGAACCGGTAGCCAGCTTTCTCTCGTTCGTCAGATAGACTTGATACGTGCGAATGTGCTCGGAAGTCAGCACATCGGGCGACTTATCGAAGTGGCGCGCGAACAGCGAAACCTGTTGGAGATAAGATGCCTGGGTATGATGCGACAAATTCCGTACCTGCATATCCTCCGTCATTCGTTGTCGTAGAACGGTCATGGGAAGCTCCTTTGCGATATGGACAGCTGCAGCGAGCAGCCCTCCATGATGTCGCAATCCGACTTCCACAAAAATGCAGGACGATGGGGTGGCTCCGATGTTGCCACGCGGCACTACCGCGCAGCGGTTTTGTCCAACCTCTACTATGCCGACCTCTGGATTATGCCGACCATTGACCCAGAACTGTCTCTGGCTGCGGTGATCGCTGCGTGGAGTCGGCATAATCCGATTGGTCCCACAGGCGTGTAGTCTCCCTCTTGCCAATTGAAG
>JBAVNY010000168.1:0-2750 GCA_049691535.1 Candidatus Acidiferrum sp. | reverse complement strand
CTTTTGCAAGGTTTGTGCTGGCGGTGAAGGTCGACGATGTTGTAAGTGTCGGCAGGCCGATAGCAGCGTCGGTATTTGGACGGCGCGGAAGTCCCCTCTTGACTGATCGAAGGCAAAGATCCAGGGAACCCTGTGATCCCAACGCTTTAAGTGATCGATCTTCTTCTTGTTGCTTTTTCTTTTCACTTTTTGTCTGGAATAAAACGTGCACTTACCAAAGGGAGAGTGAGGTCAGAAATGGAAGGTCAAGTGTTCACATTTGCAAGTTCGCCTTTTGTCCCGGTCGCCATTGGCTTTTTTGGCTTGGGGACCGGCTACTTCATCTGGGGAGGCCAGGCCCTGTTTGGTTTTCCGAAGAACAGTCCAGAGGTCAACCGCACCATGGGTCTATGGGGTTTCTGGATGCCCGGCTTCATGCAGTTCCTCACCGGGATCTATCTACTAACCGGACTGACTTGGTTCAACGTTTTCGGCAAAGCAGCTCCTTTATATATGGCCGGGCTGGCCTTCACTGCTTTCGGTATTCACTGGTTCGCGATGGCCTACCGACGGTATCTCGATTCCAGCGCCCAGCCAGATGGCTGGATGGCGATAGCATTCCTATTTCTCAGCATTCTCGGCGCTGACGTTTTTCGGCGTGCGGGAGACATCCCCGTCATGCTCATCTTTGTCGGCCTGACATTGATCTATGCGATTGAGATTCCTACACGCCTGTTGTCGTGGAGTCTTGGAGGGCGCCTCGTCGGGCTGTTTCAATGCGTGACCGGCGTGTGGCTGATGTATTGCACATACGCCATGACAGTGGATTTAGCACTGGGCGCCAAAGCTTGGGTTTAAAGGCCTTTCACTCTATGATGCGCTTGCAGTCGATGAAATACGGACTGATCGCCTGTGTCGTTGCGGCTATCTCCGCATTCGCACAGTCGACACCTGTCCGCACAGCTACCGATGCGTCGGCGGTGCTCTCGAAGGCGCCTGCATCGCCAAACTTGCTCCGAGACTTGAACAACTCTCTCGAAGCTGTCGTCTCGAAAGTCTCACCCGCGGTGGTGCAAATCGTAGTGACGGGGTACGGACCGTCGGAAGAGCACGGGCACACCGACACAGCGCGAATTGTCCGCCAGCACGCCATTGGTACAGGAATCATCGTCGATCCCGACGGCTACATCATGACTAATGCTCATGTGGTAGAGGGTGCGCAAAGGATTAAGGTTATTCTGCCCCCGCCGGCGTCGGACTCTCCAATCGAACTCCAGCCGATTCATGCTGGGCAGATTCTGGAAGCCACACTATTGGGAACTCACAAGCAATCCGACTTGGCGCTTCTAAAAGTTGACGCTACGCATTTGCCCACCGCGGCTCTCCGCAGCGACGTGCGAGTTCACCAGGGCGAATTGGTATTCGCAATCGGGACTCCTGAAGGACTTCGAAATATGGTCTCCATGGGTGTGGTCAGCTCACTGGGCCGGCAGCTCGATCCGGATAAGCCCATGGTGTACATCCAGACTGACGCCCCCCTCAACCCAGGAAACAGCGGCGGTCCGCTGGTGGATATCGATGGCAACGTTATTGGCATTAACACTTTGATGTTAAGCGAAGGCGGCGGCAGCGAAGGGCTGGGCTTTGCCATTCCAGCCGCAATTGTCAGCTTTGACTATCAAAACCTTCGCAAGTCCGGCCGCGTGCAGCGTGTGGCGTTGGGGTTGAGAACGCAGAACATCACGCCTACGCTCGCGACGGGGCTGGGCCTGGCGAGGAGTTGGGGTGCACTTATTTCTGACATCGCTTCTGGAGGATCGGCGGAGGCGTCAGGTCTGCAATTAAACGACATCATCCTGGCAATCGACGGAAGGCAGATTCTAGGACTCCCTGACGTCGTCATGGCGCTCTACCTCCACCCACCGGACCGCGTTTTGAAAATGGATGTGCTTCGAGGCGAGACCCAGATGTCCTTTTACGTTGCGGTCAAGGTGTATCACGAAAGCATAGATGCCTTGGCCGAAATTCCCGGTCTTCAGAAGAGATTGGTGCGGAAGCTGAACGTTTTTGTCGCTGACCTGGACGGCAATGTGAGGCCACTGCATGAGGACACCCGTAGCGAGTCTGGAGTTTTGGTCGTGGCCCAGCTCAGCGGGGCAACCGCCATGGATACGGGGCTTGAGACGGGCGACATCATACGCGCCGTTGATCGCACCGCGTTACAGACAACGTCACAGTTCGAGACCCTGGTCCACGATCTCAGTCCCGGAGATCCGGTTGTCCTTCAAGTCGAACGCAAAGGCAAATTGCAATACCTCGCCTTCGAGATGGAGTGAACTTCGAATCAACTGCCCGGGGTATGCGCTTTGCATGAACGTGCTTCCCCATAGTTTCTTGGACAGGTGCTGCAATGGCACATCCCGAACGATAACTTAACGTATGCTCTCTTCGCGCATATCGATGTTCTCGGTGCGGCCTGGATCGCCTGTTGTGCTGCGCTATGGAACGGCAATAATCTTGGTAGCCGGGGCGCTCGGAATAGCGTTGTTCCTACGACATGACAATTTGCCGCATCCGTTCATATCTTTCTCCCTTGCGGCGATTGCAATCACCTTTTGGTCCGCCGGCACCGGTCCCGGACTGGTCGCTCTCTTACTCTCCTACTTGGCTTTGAGCGCTCTGTTTGTTCCGGGAAAGATTCTCGGCTCCTCGTCGGAACCCTACCTCGCCTTTTACGGGATTTTTGGCACAGCCGTCAGCTGGTTCAGTAC
>JBAVNY010000167.1:0-12811 GCA_049691535.1 Candidatus Acidiferrum sp. | reverse complement strand
CGGCGGTCTTGAAAACCGTTGGGCCCGAAAGGGTCCCGGGGGTTCGAATCCCTCCTCCTCCGCCATTTTCACGTCGACCATTCAGTTAGAAAACGCGCGTGCTCAGCGCCGTTCCGGCAGTGAGAAGCAGAAGACGTCGCTGCCGGCGGCGATGGCCACGTACTGAACTCCGGCGATCGCGTAACCCATGGGCGAAGCTTTCATGTTTTGACCGGTGTTGAAATGCCAGAGCGGACGGCCGGTCTTGGCGTCCACTGCTTCGAAGAAATTCGCATCGTCTCCGAAGAACACCAGGCCTCCAGCGGTGGTCATGGTGCCGCCCCAGGAATTCCCCGAGCCTGTTTGCGCGTAGCTCCACACGCGTTTCCCATCCGCCACCGAGAGCGCCAGCAAAATTTTCTCCATCCGCTCACCCGGGGGCAGTGTCGTTCCGGTGTTGTAGAACGTCTCGCCCTTCACAAACTCTTTGGGCTTCGCGAGAAACAAATTGCAACTTTCCAGAGCCATCACGTAAAAGAGCCCGGTGTCCGGGTTATACGATGGCGAAAACCAATTCGTGGCTCCGTCGATGCCGGGACAAATGTTGGTGCCTTCCGCGGTGGGAATTCGACCGGTGAGCACCGGCCGTCCGGCCGCGTCGATGCCCGTAGCCCAGTTCAATTTCTCCACGAAAGGCGTTGCGCGCAGGAACTTGCCGTTGGTTCTGTCGAGTACATAGAAAAAACCGTTGCGATCAGCCTGGACCAGAAGATGACGGATCGTACCGTTCTCTTCAGCATCCAGAAGCACCGGCGTTTCGGTGGCGTCGAAGTCGTAGAGATCGTGCGGCGTAAATTGAAAATACCATTTCAGTTTGCCGGTATCGGGATCGAGGGCCAGGACGCAAGCCGTATAGAGATCGTCACCCGGGCGCGAATCTCCCAGGAAGTCAGGGGCCGCGTTGCTGGTGGTCCAATACAACGTGTTGAGCTGCGGATCGTAGCTGCCCGGCATCCAGGTGGTGCCACCGCCATGCAGATACGAGTCTCCCGGCCAACTGGAGGAACCAAATTCACCGGGCCCCGGAATTGTCCAGAAACGCCATTTGCGTTTTCCGGTGGCCGCATTATATGCCGCTACAAATCCGCGCACACCGGAATCTCCTCCGGAAGTGCCGACAATGACGGTATCCTTGACCACCAGCGGGGCGCTGGACGCGCCATAGTGCAAGGTTTTATCCGCATAAGGCACGTCCCATAGCAGATTTCCAGAGCGAGCATCCAGCTTGAGCAAGTGAGCGTCGTCGGTTTCCACGAACACGGCATTCTGCCAGATGCCGACCCCGCGATTCTTGTGCGCGGCGGCATCATCCAAAAGACCGGAGCTGACCGGCCGGTGGTAGTGCCAAATCTCCCTGCCGGTTCGCGCATCCAAGGCAAACACGTCGTTCGAAGCAGTGATGAACATCAGTCCGCGCACCACCACCGGCGTGACTTCCAGGTTCTGCGTATTGCCGGGATGGAATACCCACGAAGTCGTAAGCTGGGCGACGTTTGCGGTATTGATGTTTTGCAGGCTGCTGTAGCGGCGTCCCGTATAATCGCCGTTGTAGGAGGTCCAGTTTTCGCCGACCGGCTGCGTCACCAGACCCTCGACAGTCACTCGATGAGATCCGCTAACCGGCGAACTGGCCTGTTGACCGAGAGTCGAGCTGCCGCAGCACACCGCAGCGAACATGAAAACGAGACGTTTTCTGGCGCGTGATTTCACGTTAGTGGTCATCTTGCGCGCCAATGCGCACTTCCTGAAGCGCTCCTCGATCCACGCCGTTCCGATCCACCAGGTGCAACGAGACTCGTGCGGCTTTGCCATTCGGCAGGACCTCAAGCTGCAAAGTGGCAAGGTCTACCGGAGTGACCTCCGCGACTTGGGCTGTACTGAGGGCAGAGCCTCGCTCGTCGTAAAAGTGAGCAATGAGCCGGCCAGAATAAAACACGCCGAACGAACCGGAGAGCCTGACTTTGCCGCCATCGAGTCGCGACGCGCGAAGCGGGCGTATTAAAAT
Source organism: Candidatus Acidiferrum sp. (assembly GCA_049691535.1). Taxonomy (GTDB): domain Bacteria; phylum Acidobacteriota; class Terriglobia; order Acidiferrales; family UBA7541; genus Acidiferrum. The sequence continues at coordinate 10,767 of JBAVNY010000167.1, read as the reverse complement.
TCCAGCGTCGGTGACGCCATGGAAATCACTTTCCGTCCGGGTGGGAAACCAATCGGTGTCAAAGCGGCATTCCTCGCCGGGATTCAGGCGGCACATCGGGCTGTTGAGCTCAGCCTCCATGTAGTAGGGCGATTCTCTCGTGCCTCCAAACGTGGCTTCGCCGTCGCCGTTGAACCGCATCTCCGGGCCGTTGGTCCAGAAGATCACCGAAGCGCGCCCCGGATAAGTTTTGTTTGCTTCGTACTGGAATTTCTCCACCATCGCGAACCGGCTGGTGCCGTCCACCACCGCCAGCCACCCGGCGACGGAATCGATCCACAATTCGGCAGCCCAGTGTGAGTACTGCACGGAAAAAAATCCGTCGTCTCGCACCGAGGCTGCGGGGTTTTCCGCCGGCCCGAAGCGCACGTGATAGTGATTGAGGTATCCGCTGGAAGGATTGGTGGGAGTGAATCCCCAAATGTCGGGATTTCGCTTGGCGGGGACTCCCGGCATGCCGGTGTTGTACTGCGAGACGGATTGCATCGACCACTCCAGAGTGTGCCCGCTAATGTTCTTCATCCGCGCGCGAAATTGGATTCGAGAAGAGTCCGCGTCCAGGCCAATGGTGCGAGCAAATTGGATGCCGGTCTGCGGATCAGCCGGGCTGACCAGTTCAACCTCGCATCGCGGTCCTTCCGCCAGCTTTTTAAAAGTATAGACGCCATCGTCGATCAGGTCGGAGTTGCCCGGCCACTCTTGCTCGTTCTGAGTCCCTTCCGGCAGCAGCCACAATTTGTCTCCGCCATAGTTGAACCATTGGGCGGAGGTCGGAGGAAGATATTTCCCACGGAGTTCTGGATTGACGAAGAGATAGTCGTGTCCCGCAAAGGTGACCTGCATCAGCCGGCCGCCATTCTGCGGCACCACGGTGAGCCGCACATATTCATTGGAAATCTGCTGTGCCGACCAGCCATTGTAGTCCACCGGCTCCACGCGGCAGGTGGCCTTTGCCTGCCCCGCTTCCTGGCCAAGAATCGAGCAGGCACCCAGAGTGGCCGCCACACCGCAAAGCAGAAAGAGTCTCGTCCCTACGCCCAGTCGACGGTGCAAATCCATATTCCTGCCTTCCTAGTGGTAGAATCCCCAAAGCACACTTGCCGACAATAATGAGACAGCTATCTCACGGTGCGAAAACGAAAGAAATCGATATAAAACGAAAGAAAAGCGTTGGCGTCCAGGCTTTTTCTATGTTAAATCGAGTCTGCCATTTTGTGCCGGAAAATCGCATTACGCCAGCGAAATTCTTGAGAAATTGGTCAGGCTGGCGTTTCGACCGGGTGAATCCCTTTTTTATGTGGCGCGCAGCTAGCAAGGCAACAATCCATAGGAGGCAGGGCAATGTCCAACCAGAATTCCAGTCGGCGATTGTTCGTGAAGCGGTTGGCGGCGGTGCCGCTGCTCAGCCAGATCGCGGCGCGTAGCTTCTATGCCCAGGCGGCTTCCGCTGTCGGTGTGGATCTGGCACACAACGTATACACGCGCCTGGGCGTGAAAACGGTCATTAATTGTCGCGGAACCTGGACCTATTTGAGCGGTTCGCTGGAATTTCCCGAGGTTCGCCAGGCCCAAGACGAAGCCTCCAAGTATTTCGTCAACATGCTCGAATTGCAGCGCGGCGTTGGGCGCCGCTTGGCGGAATTAACCGGCGCCGAATCCGGCATCGTGACCTCTGGCTCCGCCGGCGCCATGGCCGCGGCAACGGCAGGATGCATGGCCGGCACCGACGATCGGAAGATCTGGCAGCTTCCGGACACCACCGGCATGAAGCACGAAGTCATCATGATGGGAGGCCGCAGCGCTTTTGACAGCGCCATTCGCCTGACCGGGGCCAAGCTGGTTCTGGCGTATTCTCCCGACGAACTTTCCAAGGCAATCAACGACAACACCGCGATGATCTACACCACCGATCTGGGAGAGAAATTGCAGCAACAGTTGAAAGTTGCGAAAGAGCGGAAGATCCCTATGTTGCTGGACGATGCCGCGGGCATTCCTCCTGTCGACAACGCCAAGCTCTACGCCAAGATGGGCATCGATATGTATTGCTTCTCGGGAGGCAAAGGTCTCCGCGGACCGCAGTGCAGCGGCCTGCTATTTGGAAAAAAGGATCTGGTTGAGGCGGCATTGCTGAACAGCAGCCCGCGGGAGGGCGCGGTATGCCGCCCGATGAAGGTTGGCAAAGAAGAGGTCATCGGCTGCCTTACTGCGCTCGAAACGTGGCTGAAGACCGACGAAAAGAAACTATATGCGGAATGGAACGCCCGATTGGATCGCATCCGAACGCTTATCGAAACGGTTCCCGGCGTAAAAACGAGCACCTATGTACCCGACGATGGAAACCGCTACCCGACCTTAAAAGTATCTTGGGATATGCAAGGCTGGGGATACACGATTGCCGATTGTGTTCGCGATTTGCGCGCCGGCGACCCGGTCATCGAAGTGCTTGGCACTGATAATCCCAGCCTGGTCACGGCAGTGCGCGAGGGCAATCCCAATCCGAATCGAAAAGAGCGCAAAGCCCCCGATCACATCGAGCTGATTTCCATGACCATCCAACCCGGCGAAGAAATCATCGTAGGAGAAAGACTACGGTCAATTTTGGGCGCAGCCCAGAAAAAACATAGCTGATAACGGGCAAGCGGGAAGCAAGTGCCCAGGAGGATATGGCCGTGCTCTCAACACGAACATCGCATGCAGCACGAGTATTGTTAGTGATGCACGGTTTGGTGCTTTGTTCAACGCTCGTCGCGCAAGAACGAGTGCGCGCCGTGGTGCCGCCTCAGAGTTCCCCAAAGCAATTCGTATCCCCAGCCGTGGATGCCGGTGACTACGTTTACATTTCCGGCCAGGGACCTCGCAGCTCCGACGGCAGTTTGCCATCAAACTTTGTTGCGCAAACCCGACAAGCCCTCGAGAACATCAAGGCAATTGTTGTGGCGGCTGGCTTGACGATGGACAACGTGGTGTACACGCAAGTCTATCTGACCGATGTAAGCAAAGCGCAGGAAGTGGATCGCGTTTTTGCGGAGTACTTTCCAAAGCTTCCTCCAGCCCGCGCCGTACTGGGAGTCGCCAACCTGCCTGATCCTCCGATCCAGATAAATGCGGTGGCGGTGCGCGACCTGCAGGGCCGGCGCGCTGTTTTCCCTGGGAACTATCCGCACAGCGATGCGTTCTCTCCAGGCATTCTCACCCACGACCGGCTCTTTATTTCCAGCATGGCGGGCGTCGATCCCACGACCGGTAAAATCCCGGATGATCCGGCGGCCCAAGTCGATCTGGCGCTGGATGGAATGAAGGCGGTCGTCAAGGCTGCCGGCCTGGAGTTGAGCCATGTAGTCTTCGTCAATCCCTATCTGACAAAAGATATTCCGACGCGGGTGATGAATGAGCATTACGCGCGCCGCTTTGAATTTGGCAACACGCCCGCGCGCGCAACCATCGAAGTGTCCAGCCTGCCGGGCGGCGCGCACATCGAATACACTGGCGTGGCAGTGCGCGATCTTCAAGCCCGAAAGGCCGTGCGTCCCAAGAATATGCCGCCTAGTCCGACCGCCAGTCCCTGCGTGTTCGCCGGCGAGACCTTATATTGTTCGGCCAAGAGCGGCTTTATCCCGGGACCTCATGGCGGCGTCTATGCCCCCACCACCGCCACCCAGCTTCGCCAAACGATGCGCAACCAACTGGATAATTTGGAAGAGGCCGGAATGGATTTTAGCCAGGTGGTATCCACAACCGTCTATCTGGACAATCTTGCCGATACCAAGGAGTTCGACAGCGTTTACGGAGAGTATCTGGGCCCGCTCATGCCCGCGCGAACCACCCTTCAGCAAATCAGTCCGGGCGACCGCAAAGCGGATAGCGAAGGACATTATCCTGATCTCGAGCAGGTCTCACTGATCGCCGTAAAGCGTTCCACTCACTAAAAAAACAGTGCAGGGCGATTGTTAGAGAGAAGAAGCACGCAGGCTCTAGCGCGATGTAGCGTTTCGTAGCTCTGGCATGATTTCATAAGCCTTCTCGAATTCAGCGCCGGCTTCGGCCTCTTTTCCAGCCTGCTGCAAGGCGAGACCGAGATTATAGTGAGCTTCCGCGTATTGCGGCTTCAGGCGCACCGCCTCCAGAAACTCAACCTGCGCACCTTTCGCATCGCCAGACTGCAACAGCACCAATCCCAAATTGTTATGAATCTCCGCGAAGTTCGGATCGCGACGCAAGAGTTCTCGATACACATTGGCCGCGCCCACGAAATCACCCTTCTCGCTGAGAACCAGCCCCAGTTGCACGCGCGCGTCCACATATTGTGGATCGAGGCTAATGGCCTGCTTCAGTTCCTGGATCGCCTCGTCGGTTCGCTGCAATTGTGCCAATGCCAGTCCGAGATTGTAATGCGCCTCCCGCAAATCGGGATCACACATGACCGCACGCTGCAACTCCTCAAGCCCCCGTTCGCGATCGTTCATCCGCCAAAGCAGCGAGCCATAACTGGTGTGTGCCTGCGCGTAATCCGGCTGCACGGCGATGGCTTTTTCATAGTGAGAAGCCGCGGATGCTGGATCATCTTTGCGCTCATACGCGACTCCCAGGTAGTAGTAGCTGGTTGGGATCTCCGGACTTCGCTCGGCCGCCTCCTGAAACAGGCTTAGCGCCTTGTCCACGTTTTTCTTCTTGAGCTCATCCACTCCCTGCAGGATCAGGAGTTTGGTTTGCGACAAATGAATGCGGTAATCATGGAGGCCGCTCACTTCGCTAAGCTCTTTCTTGGCTTCCGCATTCTCGCCCTGCGTGTGCAGAGTTAGCCCCAGGTTGTAGTGGGCCTGTTCATAATCGGGCTTGAGTTCAATGGCGCGCCGGAAGGCGGCGATCGCGCCGGTCTTATCGCCATCGGCCTTCAGCTCTTTGCCCAGATTAAATTGCGCTTCGGGATCGTCAGGAGCGAGTTCTACCGCTTTTCGAAACTGTGCGAGCGCCCCGGCGTGATCCCCCTGCCTGCGAAGAATTACACCCAGCATCATGTGCGCGTTGGCGTAACGCGGATCCAATTGCAGCGCGCGGCGGAATTCCCGCGCGGCGGCGTCGGCATTTCCCAGTTGTGCTTCGGCCAGCCCCAACTCCACATAGAGCTCTGCGGAAGGTTTCGTAGCCAGCGCACCACGCAACTCGTGTACCGCATCCTGCGCATCATTCTGCTTGGAGTAGATGCGCGCCAGAAGCCGGTGTGCTTCCACGTTGGCCGGCTGCAGAGCCTCAGCCGTCTTGAGTTCTTTGATTGCCGAAGCCGGATCATGCAGATCGAAATAGGTCGCGCCCAATCCGAAGTGAGCCTCTGCCCATTTTGGTTTGAGTTTTAAAGCAGACTGGAACTCCAGCACCGCCTGCGCTGGCGTACCGCTGTATTTCAGCGCCAGCGCCAAATCGTAGTGGGTAACGGCGTCGTTGGGCTCTAGCTTGAGAGCCTCGCGATAATTCGCGATAGCCTGATCCCAGGATTTTTCCTTGGAATATTCGATGGCCTGTTTGCGATAAGTTTCCGCAGTCTGGGCGCGGCAGAGTCCCGGGAAAAGTACGGCCAGCGCCATCACGGCGACAATCAGAAGAATTCCGCAAGTTTTAGAGTTGTGGCTCGTCCTGCAGTTGCGCTTCACCAATTTGCGACTGCTTCCTCTTGCCGAGATTGGTGCGCGCACCAGCCACACCTCCGCCGCGGAATCACTCAACTGCGGCGGCAAAGTAAAGCCAGGGGGCGCTCCTGCCTACATATTACCAGTAGAATTTTGCGCCGACCTGCCCAATTCGCGGATCTCGCGCCTGGGTGACAATTCCGAAGTTAGAGGTATCGCTGATGTTCCCGCCGGGATTTAAAAATTGCGCGTGGTTGAAAATGTTGAAAAATTCGAAACGCACATCGAACGCGAATCTCTCGTTAATCGCGGTGTGCTTCAACATGCCGAAGTCCGTTTGATTAAACCCAGGACCGAAGAAAAATCTTCGGTTTGCGGTTCCAAACGCCCCCGGTGTAGTGTTCACCGCAAAAGCGCTGGGCAGGAAGTAACATCCCGAGCCAGATCCGGGGATAGTTGGGTCATACGTGGGACAAGAGGTATTCACCTTCCGCGGATCGACCTTTTGCACTGGACCTACACGATTCGGCATGTCCGTTCCAGAACTGCCATAGAGCGAAAAATCACCATTCCCCTGATTCAACTGGATCGGGAATCCCGTCGCGAATCGTGTGATTCCCTGGATTTGCCAGCCCTGTGTCAAACGCTTCGGTGCATTCCCGAAAGCGCGGTCGAACGGGATGGCCCAGACGTAACTTGCCACGAAGTTATGCGTGATGTCCGTCGACGACAGCCCACGGCTTAATTTTGGATTTATAAAATTCACACTGTCCCCGAACCCCGAAGAATCGTCCAGGGCCTTCGCGAAGGTGTACGCGACCAGGAACGTCATATCATTGGCTTTACGTTCCACAGTAATTTGTCCGGCGTTGTAGATGGAATTGGCGCTAAGGAGTGTATTCCCGTTGCCATAGCCATAACACACAAGGGTCGCCGCACCGGGGCAGTAATTCGTGGTTGAGAGCGCGTATGGAAATGCGCTACTGCGAATTCGCGTGCTGTAAACGCATCCAGGCAATGGCGTCGGACTCGCTGTGTTACACGGGACCGTTGCTGACGGTAGCTGGAAAACGTCATTCTCAGCACCAGGTCCGCAGCCAGAGGTTTGTGCCGTTACGTCAAACGCACCTTCCGCTGTCAGTTGCTGGCATAGAGCCGGGTTGCCCGCGTTGGCTTCTTGCGACGTAATGAGACGGTGCCCCGCAGTACCGACATACGCCAGCGTCAGCACCGTTGATTTCGAGAGCTCCCGCTGGATGGAGAGGTTGAAGTGCTCCGCGTAGGGCAATTTGTTGTGAAGGTTATAGCCCGGGAAATAATTGATGGGCTCGAACTGGCCGAAGGGCAGTGTTTTGTTCGACGGAGCCCCCGGAACCGGCAAGGTGTACGGAAAACGCTGTCCCAGTGATTGGCCGCTCGGTCGAATCACCCACGGTTCGTCAAACATTACCGACACCGGAGCCTGCCAATACAGGCCGAACGGCGCATCGGCCACCTCGTAGAACAGGTTCAGGTCCTCCACCGAAGTGTAGTAAATGCCGTAAGCTGCCCGGATGCTGCTCTTCCCCGGGCCACCGAAGATCTTGCCCAGAATTCCATCCGAGAACCCTGGGGAATACGCCAATCCCAATCGTGGGCCGAAGTTGTTGTAGGTCGTGTGCGCGAGAGTCTTGGGGATGCCAGCGTCGCCCGGGAACACCAGGCCCGTAGGCGCAAGCGGAAAGACCGTGGACTGCTGCCCAGGATTGAAGGTCTGAATCTTTCCTTGGGTGTCGTACCAAGGCATACTTACTTCCCAACGCAATCCCAGGTTTAGCGTTAAGTTATGGGTCACCTTCCAGGTATCTTCGACGAAGGCCCCGCCATACTTCGTTCGGGAATCCAGCACCTGTTTGGAAGCCTGGACGTAAGCAGCACCACAAGTGTTGCAGGTGGCGCCCAGCAGGAAGTCCGCCATGTCCGATCCAGTCACCGAACCGTCAAAGGTGAATTGTCCGTTCGGACTGGCAAAGTTCCGTTCGTTCACTTGGAGATAGCGGAACTCCCCTCCAGCCTTCCACGTATGCCTGCCCTGCGTTTTGGAAAAAACGTCACTCACCGCATAGGTAGTGTTGGGCTGGAACGTGTTTAAGGTCGGAACGCCAATGTTCAAGCCGATCTGGCTAAGGGTAACCTGTGGCATGTACTCCGGATATCCCGGTAGCGACGCGATGCCCAAGCTGTCTGCGCCCGTCACGAAACCCAGCGACGACAGGCTTGCGAAACTTCCCGCCGGATTGTCCTTGTGCAGTACATTGCGAAAGACGCTCGCGCGCGCCTCGTTCACCGCCGTGCTTCCTATCGGCTTCGTATTACTCATCACAAACTGCTGTGCTCGCTGAGGTGTGATCGTCGGGAAACCCGGCACATTCGCGAAGCCGGGAAGCGCGCTGTCAACGTTCGAGCTGTCGAAGCCGTAGTACCAAGACCAGTTTCCAGTCAGCTTATTGTTGAAATCTACGCGCTCCCCGATCTTATCGTCGTTGGCTATGTTTCTTTCGCTATTGCTCGAATAGTTGTTCGTCGCACCAGAAAGGGTCGGCAACGGCATATAGGGGAGAATATGAGGAGACGGCGGTGCCCAGGCGGCTTGCGGGATTACCCCACCAGGAAATACGCATTGCGTAGTTGAGGTGCAACCCACAGTACTATACGGCTCACCCGGTGTAACGGTGTAACCCAGGCGTTGCGATAACACCTGCGCCCAGTTCGGACCGTCGACCGTGGTCGGTACGTTGTTGATAGCGAATATGGATGGGTCAAACTGGCCCTGCCGCTCCGCCGTCGTCGGTACCGTTTGAATTCCTGTTTCCGCACCTTGCACCTGCCGCGTACCCTGGTAATCCGAAAAGAAAAATAGATGGTCCTTCCAGATCGGGCCGCCCGCCGCGTAACCGAACTGATTCCGTCGCAGCTCGGATTTTGATGGTGCAAAATAGTTCGTGGCATCAAATGCGTCGTTACGCAGGAATTCGAACACATCCCCGTGAAACCCATTCGTTCCGGACTTGGTGATCGCGTTCATCACCGCGCCGCTGAATTTTCCATATTCCGCGTCGAAACTGTTCGTAATCAGTCGGAATTCTTCCACCGAGTCCAAGTTCGGAATAAATCCGGTGCCCATGTTCCGACCTTCGCTTACGTCCCCTCCGTTGACCAGGAAGGCGTTTGCCGTCTCACGTTGGCCGTTCACGGAGATGTTCCCGGCGCTCAAAATTCCAGAGACAGGCCGAGTCCCGGGTCCCTGAGTCCCACCCCCTGACCCATTGCCTTCAATTGTCCCGGAGCTCGTGGGCGCAACCCCTGCCTGCAACCCCAAAAGGTCGACATAGCTGCGGCCATTCAGCGGGAGCGCCAACATCTTCTTGGAATCGATCACATCGCCCAATTGCGTGTTCTCTGTTTGTACTTGCACGGCATTGGCTTCCACGCTCACCACTTCCTGAACGCTGCCAACCTTCATGGCGATATCGATGCGCAGTTGATCGTTTACCTTCACCACGATGTCGGTCGCGACATACTGCCGGAAGCCCGGCCCAGTGGCCTTCAGCTTGTACGTTCCTGCAGGCAACGCCAGAAAACGGTAGGTGCCATCGGCGGCGGAGACGGTTTCCTGCGTAAGGTTGGTTTCGGTGTTCGCGACAGTGATGTGCACGCCGGCAATGGCCTTATCCGCGGGGTCATGCACCTCCCCCAGTATCGAGCCGGTCACATCTGCACGGGCAATCCCGGCGTCGAAAATCATCGCCGCAGTCAAAAACAAACACAAAGCGAAGAAAAAGTTACACTTTCGCATTCACCCACCCCCGGTGCGGATAATCCGTATCTATGAATTCTCGTAGCGAAAACTGGATCCCGATTGCCGTCCCCAACCGCTCGCCAGGTTCCTTGCCCCTTCGAGAAGGCATTTCACCTGTCGAACGACACTCCCATGGCGCGAAAACATATTCCACACAGTGGAACCTGTCAAGCACTGAATAATTTATCGATAACCTGAAGTGCTCACCCGCAACTACAGTTCACTTCCCGTTACGATGCGTTTCGTTTACTAAATATGGCACAAAACCACGCGTGCTGGTCTTCAGGCCATACACACTGTGCGTCGCGGTGATGTACAGCGTGCTTAAATCCGCATCGCCCCACGCCAGATTCGCGGGCTGCTCTGGCGTAAGAATCGTGCCCAGATGGTGTCCGCTTGCATCCCAAACCCAAATTCCTCCGGGCCCAGTGACAAACACATTGCCAGCCACATCCACCTTCATTCCATCCGGCACTCCTTCGCCTTTGCTACCAGGCTCTTCTCCAAATAGGCGCCCGTTCGCAAGCGTTCCTCCTGGCCGAAAATCGTACACACGAATATTCCGCTTCTCACTGTCGTCCACGTAGAACTTGTGCCCGTCGGGGGAAAATGCCAGCCCATTCGGCTGCGAGAGTTCTGAGGTCAGCAATGTTACCTGGCCCTTCGCGTCCAGCCGGTAAACTCCTTGATACGGCAGTTCCTTCTTCTCGCCGGCCTGCAAGTCCAGCGTCGGGTCGGTAAAATAAACCGCTCCGTCTGGTCCCGTGACCACATCGTTGGGACTGTTGAAGCGCTTGCCTTCAAACTTGTCCGCTAGCACTTCAAATTTTCCTTTGCCGTCGATGCGAATAATTGCTCGCAGGTAACTGGCACAATCCAGCAGCTGATGCTGGCTGTCGTAGGTATTTCCGTCCGGATCGCCCAGAGAAATCAGCTCTTCCTTGTGGCCGTCGCCATAAATGCGAAAGATCTTGTTCAGCTCCTCGTCGCTCACGTAGAGAAATCCCTTTGGATCCCAGACCGGGCCCTCGGTAAATCCCAGTCCGCTCGCCAGCGTTCCCAGCGTGGCGTCGTGCGCGATCAGTTTCCAAAACTGCGGCGATTCCGCCTTTAACTCGAATTTACGTGGCTCGGTTCGCGGAGTTGCAGCCCACAATACCGCCGCGACCACAGTGACGAAAGCAAGCGCCAGGAAGCGCTTTGCCCCCCGTATATGGTGTTTTTCTCGCTTCAGAACCCGCTCCTCTAGTTCAAAAACTCTTCTTCGCG
>JBAVNY010000166.1:0-4321 GCA_049691535.1 Candidatus Acidiferrum sp. | reverse complement strand
AGCCTAACCACTGAACGAAGCCTTCGCCAGTGCGGGAAGAAACCGCGATGTAGTCGATCTCGGGGTGAATCTTTCGCGCATTCTCGAGCGCCAGTGCCGGATCAAAATCGACGTGAGGCAGGAGGTCGGTTTTCGTGAGTAACATCAGTGACGAACGGTGAAAGATGCCGGGGTATTTCAAAGGCTTGTCTTCGCCCTCGGTAACGCTGAGCAGAACAATTTTCGCGGCTTCCCCTAAGTCGTAACTGGAAGGGCAAACAAGATTACCAACGTTTTCGACGAGCAGCAGACCAGGCCCACGAAATCCCATTTCGTCGAGATGCTTCTCGACCATGCGCGCATCGAGATGGCAAGTACCGCCAGTGACAATCTGACGAACCGGAAAGCCATAGCACGCCAGGCGGCGAGCATCGTTGTCGGTTTGCAGATCGCCGGTAAGCACCGCGACCGAAGCATCCTTGGAAAAACTGGCCAGCGTTTTTTCAAGCAGAGCAGTTTTGCCCGAGCCGGGAGAGCTGATGAAGTTTACGCAAAGAATGTTTTCGTCGCGATAACGTTGGCGAAGTACGGCCGCCAAACGATCATTCTCGCTGAGCACTTTTTTCTCTACGATTTCACGCATAGCTCCTCCACTTCCAGGTAAGCAATATCCAATTCCGTGCCGCCGATACACGTCGTGCGGGAGTCTCCGCATTTAGGACAGTTCAGGTCGAGATTTTTTACCGCGAATTCTTCTCCGCAACTTAAACACTTTTGGTGTCGCGCCAACCACTCGATCTCGATTCGTACTTTCTGCAGTGGAGTGTCGCGCGTCAATGCTTCAAAAGCGAAGGCCAGCGCATCTTTATCGATGGCTGAGAGTTCTCCAATGCGAACACCTACGGCGCATATCGTGACTTCCGGGCGGCGCCGAGCTTCCGCTTCTACGCAGCTTAAAATCGAGGATGCGATGCCAATTTCGTGCAAAGGAACGGTCCTCTCTAGCAAATCCTGGGCAACTGATCGCCTGCGAGCATATCCACAATTCGTGTCGTGCCAAGAGCCGTACGCAGCACTACCATTTTCGGATGCTCTGTCGTGACGCGGCCGATGATGCGGGCATCTTTTCCGAGCGGGTGACCGTGCAGCGCTTGCAGTGCCGAATCCGCATATTCCGGTGAGACGATGGCGACGAGCTTACCTTCGTTGGCGACATAAAGCGGGTCGAGGCCAAGCATCTCGCATGCACCGCGCACGTCTTCACGCACGGGGATTGCCGTTTCGTCCAGTTCCATTCCTACATGGGAGCTGGCTGCAATTTCATTGAGCGTGCTGGAGAGTCCGCCGCGCGTAGGATCGCGCATGCAGCGTACTTCCTGCGCAGAATCCAGCAGGCAGGCTACCAGCGTGTGCAGCGCAGCAGAATCGCTCTGGATTTCAGTCTCGAACTGTAGACCTTCTCGCTCCGCGAGGATGGCGATACCGTGATCCCCCAGCATGCCGCTCACCAGAATCACGTCTCCGGGTCGCGCCTGTTCCGCGGAAAGAAAAAGGCCTTCGGGCACCAAGCCGATTCCTGTGGTGTTGATGAAAACGCCGTCGGCGCTGCCCTTCTCGACGACCTTCGTGTCTCCGGTAATGATGGGAACGCCGGCATTGGCAGCAGCCTGTTGCATCGAGGCTGCAATACGGCGAACCGTGTCGATGGGCACGCCTTCTTCCAAAATGAAAGCCGCAGTCAGCCAGAGGGGCTTAGCACCGCCCATAGCAAGGTCGTTGATTGTTCCGTGAACCGCGAGCGAGCCGATATCGCCACCTTTAAAGAAAAGCGGTTTTACGACGAAGGAATCAGTGGTGACCGCCAAGCGCGAGTCCTTGAGATGCACAATGGCCTGATCTTCGAGACGGTTCAGAACTGGATTGCCGAGCGCAGGTAGAAAAATTTGCTTTACGAGTTCGGCGCTCAGTTTTCCACCACTACCGTGACCAAGCAAAATGCGGTCGCCGGCCGGAAGCGGCAACGGACAGGTGAAACCCGGGGCGTTACTTGCGGGTTTCGCCGGTGAGGCTTCAGAGAGTAACGAGGTGGCGTCTGTATTGATAATAGGCGGCACAAGCACCTTCCGAAGAAACCATGGGCGCACCGAGGGGACGTTCCTGCGTGCAACGCGTCCCAAACGCCGGACACTCCGTAGGTTTCTTCAATCCGAGCAAAACCTCCGCGCTGATACATTCCGATGGCTCTTCCGCGCGGATCATTTCCAGATCAAACTGTTTTTCAGCGTCGAATAGCGCGTAGGAATCTTTCAGGCACAATCCGCTGGCCGGTATAGGACCAATGCCGCGCCACTTGCGATTGGTTATTTCGAAGACGCGGGCGACAGCTTCCTGAGCGGGCTTATTGCCTTCATATTGCACCGAGCGTGAATATTGATTTTCCAGCTCGATACGCCCCTCTTCCAATTGCGCTACGAGCATGCGAATGGCTTCGAGCAGGTCGAGTGGTTCGAAACCTCCAACGACAATCGGCACTCTGAATTCGTTCACCAGTTGTTCGTAGTCCTTACAACCCACCACAGCGCAGACATGTCCCGGCGCAATGAATCCCTGAACACGATTTTTCGGTGAACTCAGAAGGGTGCGAATCGCCGGCGGCACCAGAACGTGCGAAACCAAGAGACTAAAATTGCGCAGGCCGAGACGTTCCGCTTGCGATACAGCCATAGCGTGAGCCGGAGCCGTCGTTTCAAAACCAATGGCAAAGAAAACCACTTTGCGGTCAGGACGCGAGCGAGCCAATTGCACCGCATCGGTCGGCGAATATACAACGCGAACGTCTCCGCCTTCGGCCTTCACGTGGAACAGGTCGGTGTCCGAACCCGGCACGCGTAGCATGTCGCCATAGGAAACGAGAGTGACGTCCGGGATCCGCGCTAGTGCAATGGCGCGATCAATGGTCTCGATGGGAGTAACGCAGACGGGGCAGCCTGGGCCGTGGACAAGTTGCAAGCTGTCGCCCAGTAGCTCGTCAATGCCGTAACGCATCAGGGTGTGCGTCTGCCCGCCGCAAATTTCCATCAGCACCCACGGGCGCGTGGAGCGGCGGCGAATCTCCGCGGCAATGCCGTGAGCAATCTTCGCGTCGCGATATTCATCCAGGTATTTCATGAGCCAGCGGGCCCCCCCGGATCGAGAGCCAGTTCTTCGGAAAGCACGCCCATACTCTCGAGCAGAGCGTAGGTGCGCTCGGCATCTTCTTTATCGACGACACTAATGGCGAAGCCTACGTGAACGAGTACGTAGTCGCCTATCTTGGCTTCAGGAACAAAGTCCAGACAGCTTTGGCGCGCGATGCCGCCAAACAAGATGCGGCCAGAACGAATGCCGTCGGATTCCGTTATGTGAGTGATTTTACCTGGTATCGCAAGGCACATACTGTTCCCCCGTGAGCGTGTCAGAGGATGCTGGAACTTCCCACCAGATGGATGGAACGGCGGGCTGGCTGCGTAGTAAAGGTTCAATTCCGAGGCGACGAAGTTCTTCGAGCACCGCCTCCATGGCGGGTTCCACAGCCTGCCGCACTGTCGTGCTCAGACTGCAACTGAGTTCCGAACTCTCTGGCACAACTCCAACTAGTAAGACTTCCGATGGACAGCTCCCGCTCAACTCCGAGAAGAGCAGCGCTTCGACCAACGCAGGATCGTGAGGACTGACGCGAGGTTGAATGCGCAGGTGAATGAGTTCGTCTTTGCGGTAGAGCTTCACGTCTCCGGGCTGGCCAGTGGCGCTGACTGCGTCAATCAGGATGATGGCGTCGAAATCAGAAAAGAAGGGCGTGATGCCGAGGCCTGGTGTTCCAAGATCCTCAAGAGCAACATGGCGGGGGAAGTCGAAGCGCGCTTCCAACATTTTTACCACGAAGGGCCCAATACCGTCGTCGCCCATCAGCACATTGCCGACGCCGAGAACGCCGATGCGACGAATTCTGGTCACTGCTTGCCTTCCTTGGTGTGCAGGTAATCGCCGAAAGCCGAGTCTTCCGTGGCGATGTGAGTCAGCAGCCACTCGCGAAGCTCCTCGATGAGTTGCAAACTAGGCTGCTTCTCGCCGCGAAAGACATTTTCACGAATGTCCCGAACCTTTTTCATGAGGCGGGTGTGTTCTTCCAGATGGGGCTCGTAACCTGGATAGCTGTGAAGACGCATGACCAATTGCTCGGAGAGGAAATGCATATCGGAAAATTCGATGAATTGCTCCAAAACATATTTCGCGGGAGCAAAGTCGCCGCCCTTTTGCAGGGTTTGACAAAGGGAATCTAGCATCTGCATCTGCAGATCGTGTT
>JBAVNY010000165.1:0-4301 GCA_049691535.1 Candidatus Acidiferrum sp. | reverse complement strand
GACGCGGTAGGGACGATCATCACTGATCGCCCCCCGCACAGATCCGTACGGGCGCTTCTACGCATACGGCTCCCACCTTGGATGAGTGGCGTGGAAGCGAGCTGTGGGATAAGGATGCAAAACGCGGGGAGCTGGAAGCCACCGGGTGTAGATCGGTAGGAGCTGATCCCACCGCGCAGGTCGCTGACTGCGGCGGCGTAGACTGTGCCACCACAAGCGCCGCAACCGTTGCCCGAAGACACTCAACCGGTCGATGTTTCCCGGGACCGCATGGTATCGGTGATAACCGTTCACAACCTTTCGCAGCCATGCACCGACATTGGCAACCGGCTCGTGCATGCGAAGGCGCAGCTCAGCCTTAATGGCTTTCAGCTTCGCCACCATGCGCTTCTTCGCCGTTTTCCGCCAGACGGTGAATGTTCCGTTACTCCTTCGCTTCCCGCAGTAATGCGTGAAGCCCAGGAACGTAAAGGTCTCCGGCTTCCCTGCACCACGCTTCTCCCGATCTTGGGCGGCGAACCGCCCAAACTCGATCAGTCGTGTTTTCTCCGGATGTAGTTCCAGCCCGAACTTAGCCAATCGCTCCCGAAATGCTTCCAGGAATCGCTCGGCCTCCGTTCGGTTTTCGAAACCCACCACCAGATCATCAGCATAGCGGACGACGATCACATCGCCCGTGGCCACTTTCTGGCGCCAAGCTTCGATCCACAGATCGAATACGTAATGCAGGTACACATTGGCTAGCAATGGAGAAACCACTGCTCCTTGCGGTGTTCCCACCTTACTCTCCGACCACTGGCCGTCTTCCGATATTCCCGCCTTCAACCATTTCTGGATCAGGCGCAGGATCCGGCGATCAGCCACGCGGTGCTCCACAAATTTCATCGTCCATGCGTGGCTCATGTTGTCAAAGAAACCCCGAATGTCGGCGTCGAGCACCCAGTTCACGTGCTTCCTTTGGATACCCACCGTCAGCGCGTCTAGTGCTTGGTGTGGGTTGCGACCGGGACGAAACCCGTACGAGAATCCTTTGAAGTCCACCTCATAAATCTGATGGAGGATGGTCACCACGGCTTGCTGTACGATCTTGTCTTCCAGCGCCGCTATGCCCAACGGACGTTGCCGTCCGTCGGCCTTCGGGATATAGACTCTTCGTGAAGGCTGCGCCCGATACGCTCCACGGTGTATCCGATTGTGCAGATCGGCAAGCCGACCTTCCAATCCGGTTTCATACTCCTGCCATGTCACGCCATCTACTCCCGGTGCTGCTTGTCGCTTTAAGGCGTAGTAGCTGTCCCGGAGTAAATCCACGTGCACATGGTGAAGCAAAGCCGTGAACCGTTCTTGTCTCCTTTTCTTTGCTGCTTCTCGCACACCGCTCAATCCCTGGGACACTTGTTCCCCGCTCTGTGTCGGGTTGGTGTTGGATGGAACGATGTTCTCCTTGGCCCGCGCCCTTTTCTCCCCAGGCTCCGCCGAAGATCGCTCTTCTTTGTTCGTCTGGTTCATCGATAGTATGGCGCGGTCCGACTCCTCCAGAGCGTGCGCGTCTGCCTTGTGGCTTTGCACCTTCGCAGACCGGCCTCGTTCCCTTTCGGGTCGAGGCGCTCCAGAGGTCTCCCGGTTCTCGTGCATGTTGTTTCTCAGCGTGCGCGGGTTCTAAGACTACGCAGGACCGACTGTTCGCTCGCGATTAACGCGAACAGTCGTGGTGCCTTCCTCCATCAGGAAAGAGTCGGCGTCCTGGTTTTGCGTTTTTCGAAGCTCAATAGCCCGGCCCACCGATACCCCTGTCTACGCTTCACGCGACATCTCGCGATGTCTCCTGCAAGACTGAGGGCCAAGATGGAGTCGCTGTCTCCTTCCCTGTAGGACTCTTTCATTCCTTACAACATGCCGGTTTAACCCGGCGCACCCTGATTAACGCGGTTATCTTCCATGTGGGTACTATACGCAACCTGATTTCCGATTTTCCGTGCTTACCGGGACTTAGCAGCAACGGGCAGTGTTTCTTCGGAATTTGCAGCTGGAAATTGGACCCGGAGAACGGCCGGGGACTGACAATCAGATGCAATGGGCGCATCTGGACCTCATCTATCCAAACGGGTTTGCCTTGTTTTTCTTGGAATCCCCTCTGTTCTCAGGCTCTGCGCTGCCACAGTACTTCAAAGCAATTGAAAGCGGTCTCTGGCCTCAGGCCAAGGGCGTAATTACGAGGTCGCACTCGGAGCTCGGTTCCTTCAAAAGATGAATTTGCTTGCAGTCGATTGGTGCAAAGTACTTTTGGCTAAGTGCCTTGACTATGTCATCGATCAGATATCAGGAACGTCGAGAGGCGGGCATTTGGCTCGGCTCTTTTTTTTTGTTTAGGGAGCGTGGTTGCCGCGATTCCTCCGCTACGGGGCCGCAGAAGGCGCGGCCCCTTCGGCCGGAATGACAAGTCGGTGGAGGTGCGAGCCTGTGGGAGTGCTAGGTCGAATGCATCGCGAACGGCAAAAAACAGAGGAAGAGGAAGATTTAACGCAGAGGACACTGAGGTCGGAGCGCAGAGGTCACGGAGACGGCGAGGTAGTTGTGCTTGACACCTCCAAATGTATCTTGGTACATATATACCATGGTTGATGGGAGGAACTATGATTGAGGTGGAACGGATACAGACTGGGGTGCGGATGGAGAAGCGGTTGTTGAAGGTGTTGAAGGCGCTGGCGGAGTTGAAGGACTTGTCGTTGGGGGATTTGTTGGAGGGGATCGTGCTGCATGCCTTTGAGGGGAAAGCGCCGTTTGGGAAAGAGACGCTGGGACAGATTGGGGAGTTGAAGAAGATTTATGGAATGACGCTGCAGGCGAAGGACAGCCACAAATTGAAGGAGAAGGCGTTATGAAGATTTGGGCGATGTTTGTGGTTGGAGTGCTGTGCGGCGTTGTTGTGGCGGTGGTGGCGCCGAAGGTGGCGATGCATCTGCATGCTGCGGTGCTTGGCGGGCTGGAGCATGGCGGGACGAGTTCGAATGTGGCGGAGATGCGCGTGCATTCGAAGGAGACGTTTGCGTTTACGGCGAATGGGGCGATGGAGGAGGTAGCGCCGCTGTTCGGGGCGGATAAAGAGCGGGTGTGGGCGCCGGAGTGGAATCCGCAATTTGTGTATCCGGTGCCGGTGAAGGATGCGGAAGGAATGGTGTTCAACGTGGCGCATGGACACCGGCGGGCGGTGTGGGTGTGCACGGAATACGACTTGGAAAAAGGGCGAGTGCAGTATGTGTATGTGATTCCGGAGGCGTTGCTGACGGTGATTACGTTGAAGATGAAGCCGGCGGAGAAGCAGACGGCGGTAGAGGTGACGTATGAGCGGACGGCGCTGAGTGCGGAGGCGGATGAGCATGTGCGGCATATGGCGGAGGGGGATCGGGGGCTGGGACCGGAGTGGGAGAAGCAGGTGAATGGGTACTTGGAAAGCAGGAAATAGCTTAACGCAGAGACGCAGAGGGAGAGGGAGAGTGGACGAGAAATTGAGTCGAGGGTTGAAATCGAAGAGAGACTCCTCACTGCGCACGGACTCCGTTCGGAATGACGTGGTGCACCGGACGATGCGCTATGGTCGGAGTTCGGTCTAAACCCCCACACGCAACTACGGCGTGTGGGGCACCCGGCAGAGGCGCAGAGGAAGAGGGAGAGTGGACGGAATTGAGTCGAGGGTTGAAATCGAAGAGGGATTTCTCACTGCGCGGACTCCGTTCGGAATGACGGGCTTTTGGCGGTGGCTGATCGGTGGGATGGAGCAGACGTCTGGCTGTCATTTATTAACGTGGGGACACAGTGGATGGGGAGGGGGTCGTGTAGAATGCTGGTCCTATGGCGAAACTAACGTTTTTGGGCGCGGCCGGGTGTGTTACTGGATCGAAATATCTGGTGGAGGCGGCCGGCCAGCGGCTACTGGTGGATTGCGGGTTATTTCAGGGTACGGATGATTTAAAACAGCGGAACTGGAATCCGCTGCCGATTGATCCCAAGACATTTGATTTCGCGATATTGACGCATGCGCATCTGGATCATACCGGGTGGCTGCCGGTGCTGGTGCGCAGCGGATTTAACAAGCCGATTTTCGCGAATCCGGCGACGATTGAGCTGACCACGCTGCTGCTGAAAGATTCGGGACATTTGCAGGAAGAAGAAGCGGCGGACGCGGTGAAGAACAAGTGGAGCAAACACGCGCAGCCACGGGCGCTATATACGTCGACCGATGTGGATCCGGTGCTGCGACTGCTGAAACCGATGCCACGCAGCGGCGGCTTCGATATTTCTCC
>JBAVNY010000164.1:0-7948 GCA_049691535.1 Candidatus Acidiferrum sp. | reverse complement strand
TGTGACAATTCGTGGGTATGACGCTGTGGCCGCCCTGTTTGCTAACAGGTCCGCGCAACAAAAAAATGGCGCTTTTTATCGGCTTGGTCTGCCCCTAACTCACCGGATATGCCACAATCGGCTTCTTTAGAATTTGTTTGCCGTTGTGAACGTTATTGGAGTATTAGTGAATACAAACTCTCATTCGTCATGTCGATAAGGGATTACCCGCACCGGAAATCCCGCGTCGACCAGGAACCGGTCCAAACAGGTCACGTGCAGGGTGAAAAAGATCTTCGGGCTCGCCTGCTGGAGCTTTACGCGAGTTCGCGGCCCGCGCTCTTGAGTTACATTCGCCAGTTGGTGCGCTCTACGGCAGAAGCGGAAGATATCGTGCAATCGGCATTCTTAAAAACGTTTGACTTGGCGCAGGAACAGCGGATTGACAATCTGCGTGCGTGGCTTTATCGCGTCGCTCACAATCTAGCCATCGATGCCCTGCGACGCAGAAAACTTCAAGAAAACGCAGTGTGGGAGTGGGTTTACACCAAGCCCGCCGAAACATCACCTTCCGCCGAGCAATCCTCCATCAACCGGCAAACCGTCGAACGCGCCCTTTCGCTCCTCAACGACCGGGAACGATCTTGCCTTTTGCTTCGGGCCGAAGGTTTAAGCTATGCGGAACTTGGCCAGGTTCTCGAAATCAGCGCGAAATCCGTCAGCGTGTATTTGGCGCGTGGTGTTAAGAAAGTGCGAAGCGAGTCATGACCGAATCTCGCGGCTCCATTTTTGGCGGCTCTCCTCATCCCAATGATGAGGAACTGATGGCGTTCCTGGACTCCGAGCTAGCGCCCGCTCAACTTGAATCTGTCCGGGCACATGTCGACACCTGCGCTGTCTGCCAAGCGGAACTCTCTTCTCTGCAGCAGGTTCTCGTTTCTGTACAGCAGGTTCGCGATTCACACGTCGCGGAAGAGCGGGCTCTACAATCGGACGACAACGTTGAACAATTCAGCGCTCGCCTGGATCAGCACATTCAGGAACGGCGTCCCGCCCCTGCCAATATCCCGCCGATTCGCGAGCCTCGCGCTCAATCCTGGACACTTGCGTCGCTACTCCGGTATCGAATGCCGATTCTGGCCAGCGTTGTGGCCTTCACTCTAGTCGTCGCGACTACCTTATCTCTGCGTGAAACCACTGCCTCCGCGGACGTTCTCCTGACCCGCTCCGAGCAGCGCGACGCTGCCCTTCCCACGTCCTCGAACCAGGTCTCCCGCTCCGTTCTGAATATCGAAGTTCTCGACGCCAGTACCGGCCAACAGCAGGCTCTCAGCGAATACGTTCTGCTTGCGGATAGCCACGCGCGGCAGGCCCGCCTGCAAACCGAGTCACCAGGCCAGTTTGCTGGTGAGTGGGCAGCCGATGGGGATTTGCTTTGGGGAGATCTTTCTTCGAAGGCGTTTGGCGCGCCCAATTATTTCGACCAGGCCTTGTTGCGCTACATGCAGCAGCAGAACTTCTTTCCAGACGCATCTGCTACTCAGTTTCGAAAACTTTTAGAACGCCGCGGCAGCACGGAGACTCACGTCCGAAAGACCAACGACTCCTATGGTCTCGACTATACGTTTGGCGAGAACCACCCATCAGGCATTCGCAATGCCGTCCTGTGGCTGGACAAGAAGTCTTACGATCCTTTTCAAATGAGCATTTATACGGCGAATGGATCGTCTGCCAAAGAATATCGGATCACCAGAACGTCTCACGTTTTCGAACAGCGTACCCCGGAAGTTACCGCACTGCTCTCCGCGCCAAGTCACTCTACCGTGGTACCGCCAAGTTCCAGCGCTTCGTCTCCGTCGGCCGCCTTGCCGCTAAAATATTCCCAGATTTCCGCTCATCCCAGTGAAGTTCGGGCCGCTCAACTTTTGCACCAGCTCAACGCATGTCTGGGTGAAGAGGTTTACGTCTACCCTATGTCCGATGGCACCGCTTTAATTCAAGGGCTGGTTCAGAACAACCGCCGACGCACCACGCTGATGAGCGCCCTGGCTCAAGCGGATTCTTCGATCCATCCCGAGATTTACACGCCAGAACAATTGAATTCCAATGTGCACCTGTTGCCGCCGCCCTATGATGATTCGAACATTGCGCTTTCCGCGAATAAGGCCGATTCCGCCGTCCAATCCACGGATCTGTCCAGCCGCCAGATTGCCTTTCACGATGAGCTGCTAACTAGCTTTCAAAATGCAGGCGAGTCTGCCGAACAAGCTGAAAAGTCCGTCGCCGCCTTTTCCACGGAATTGCCTGCGCTGGCTGAAAAATTGCTACTGAATTCCTGGGCACTCGAACATCTCGACACCGAATTCAGTGCCTCCCGCACCGCGCAACTTTCCCAATCTGATCTCGATATACTGAATTCCCTGCGGCAGGACCACCGCCAGCAAATCCACGAAATCGTAGGTCGAGAGATCGCGCTTCTTTCTCGAATTCCTGCGAACGCCTCCCAGGACAGCGGCACGCCGCCGTCGTCTGTACGTGGGATTTTGGATCTATCTCAGGAGCAAGAGAAGCTGGTACGAGCCCTGTTCACCGCATCGCAACAGAACCTACCCAAATCCGAGGGTTTCGCCCGTCTGATCGAGATCTTACACTTGCTGCAAAACTGATTCTTAGTACTCTGTAATGCCTTACTGCGAACGTTTCCCTTTCGCGCACTTCTCCCAACCCCTGATTGTGACCGTTCATTTCCGCTGCTATCGTTTTCTTAGGTGTGTCCGTGTTCAGAGGCGTGGACAACAACTCTCCCCTTTTTCCGGGCAGGGTGGCCCGTTGCCACTTCTTGCTCGCGTCGTTATTGGTGTGCTTGTTCTCCGCTCCCGCTTTCGCACAGCGCGCTCAGATCTCCGGCCAAGTAACCGATCAGGCCGGCGGTCCCCTTCCTGACGTCAAATTGAGTCTATTGAATTTGACGCTGGGGTTGTCTCGCGAACTCGCTTCCAGCGACCAAGGCGCCTTTCATTTTGTCGTTCTCCAGCCCGGAGAGTATGTTCTGACCGCGCAACGCGACGGTTTTGGCTCCGCCGAAGTCCGCGATTTGCATCTTTATTCCAACCAGACGCTTCGGCTGCATGTTGCGCTTCGCATCGGTGTGCAGAACACGGTCATCCGGGTAAACGATGACTCCGACACACTGTTCTCCGCCTCTCCTTCTTTAGGCGGCTCCGTCGCTTCCAACGTGATGAACTCCACGCCGATGGTCACCCGCGACGTCAACAATTTGGCCCTTCTTTTCCCCGGCGTTTTGCCCCTGCCTCCCGACATCTACGCCAAAACGAGCTACCGGATTTCCGGGGGCCGCCCTGACACCGTAACTTTTCTCCTCGACGATGGCTTGGATAACGACCTTCTCTACAATCAGGTCGCCTACACGCCTAACCTTGATTCCATTGCCGAATTCCGCCTACAAACCAGCAGCTATCCTGCCGAATATGGGCGCAATTCCGGTGGAATCATCGGCATCACCACCAAGTCCGGTACCACCGATGTACACGGCAGCCTCTTTGACTACTTCCGCGAAGATCGTCTGAATGCCAACTCTTTTTTCGATAACCTCAAAGGCATTCCGCGCGACGATTATCTGCTCAATCAATTTGGTGTCTCACATGGTGGGCCCGCTCCACTTCTTAACCGTGTTCTCGGACCCAAGAAGCTGTTCTACTTTCTGTCTTATGAAGGCGCTCGGCAAAAGCAACGTTTATCCAACGATGCTATCTTCACTTACACTCCTGCTGAACTTCAGGGCGACTTTTCTCAAGCCGGGCCTCCCAATCCTGTCACCGGAGTTCGCACTCCCGATCCCGGTATCGCTGCCTTCCTGATGACTCACCCCTACTTCCAATCCGATCCTGTCAAAGCGGCTCACGCCATCATTGACCCTGCAACCATTGACGTGGTCGCGGGTAAATACATTGGCGCTGGCCTGATCCCCACATCTCTAACGGGCTTCACCTTCAGCCAAGGCAATTCTTATTCGGACAGCGACGCGCTCATTGGCAAATTTGATTACCTTCCATCCACCAGCAGCCACTTTTCCTTAACGGTCGGCGCGAACCGGCAGGATCTCGTCAATCCTTTTACCTATGCCAATGTTCCGGGCTTTTCGACCGACGATCAGTTGCGCGGCGAATTTGTAAGCTTTTCCTACTCCCGAGTGTTTTCCCCACGGCTCGTCAACAGCCTTAAAATCTCCGTTAATCGCAATGACCGCGAATTACAGGAACCCGACAGCTCCCAGCCGACTGCGGCCGAGCTCGGCGTCAATATCCATCCCGACGTCAGTAACGGACCTCCCTTGCTTTTGTTCAGTTCGGGTATGCAGGTAGGCTATGCAGACCGTGGTACGTCTCGTTTCGTCAGCAACACGTACACCCTTGGCGACACAGTTTCCTGGCAGAGGGCCAAGCACCAATTCACTTTCGGCACCGGTCTCTCGATTTTTCAGAACAATACCAACGCTTCCTATCTGGTCAACGGGCAGTTCGTCTTCTATGGCACCGCTACTTCCAATGATCTCGCCGATTTCCTGCTGGGCTTTCCTTCCGCCTATCTCCAGGCTCCCAACGCTTCTTCGCATATCCGCAGCAAATTCATATTCGGTTTTGCTCAGGATGAATGGAAAATCGCTCCCAGCTTTTCAGTCAACTTTGGAGTCCGCTACGAATACAGCACCCCCAAGACCGAGACTCAAAATCAACTCTATTCCATCATTCCGGGCCGTCAATCCACGCAATTTCCCGACGCTCCGGTCGGCATGCTATTTCCAGGAGATGCCGGGGCGCCGCAGGGTACCAACTTTCCGGATCGCGACAATTGGGCGCCGCGTTTCAGTTTTTCCTGGGCCCCCCGCAACAACCAGACCTGGCGCATCCGCGGCGGTTTCGGCATGTTCTACGACATTTTAAACGCCGAGGACAATCTCCAATTCATCGGACAAGAGCCTTTTGCCTCCAGCGCCAACCTTTTCTTCGATCCTCCCACCAACTTCAACAGTCCGCAGAATTATCTTTCGAATCCCTTTGTAGCCGCGGGCGTCATTGATCCTTTTCCCTCCCGGACTCCGCCCAGGAATCTCAACTTTGC
This sequence comes from Candidatus Acidiferrum sp., assembly GCA_049691535.1. Classification (GTDB taxonomy): domain Bacteria; phylum Acidobacteriota; class Terriglobia; order Acidiferrales; family UBA7541; genus Acidiferrum. Next base: position 2,830 of record JBAVNY010000164.1, on the reverse strand, counting down.
AGCCAGCGGGCTGCTCCCTGTCGGTGATCTTTTGCGCGATGTCTTCGTGGTCGATCCGCATTTGCAGACTCCCTACACCTATCAATACGGAGTCAATCTGGAAACCAAACTGGCCGCTGCCACGCTCCTGCAAGTTGGTTACGTGGGTAGCAGCGCTCACGACCTTACTGCTCTGGTCGACGTCAATCCCATGGTGCTCGGCACGCCCAATCGCGTTCTCAATCTCACCCCGGGCAATTCCACCTGTACGCCCCAGGTCGACGACATCTGCAGTTTTGCTGCTATCCGCGAGTTTAAGAGCATCGCCACCGCCAGCTACAACGGTTTGCAAGTCCAGCTGCGCAAAAGTTTTTCGCAATCACAACGTGCTGGCGGCAGCTATCTGACCTTCGGCTACACCTACTCGCACACCATTGACAGTGCTTCGGGTTTCGACAGCAGAAATCCCGCCGTGCCGGCGTATTCGCCTAATCAATTCCGTGCTTCGTCCGACAGTGACTTGCGCCATTATCTCGTTTCCAGCGGCACATGGACTCTTCCTCTCCACTACTACTTTGCCGCATTGCCCGCGCGACTCAGCGACGGCTGGAGCATTGCCGGATTGTTTAGTTGGCGGACTGGCTTCCCACTGGATGTCTTTGCCAATCTCCCCACCGTTTATTCGTTTACGAGTCCCGGCCCATCTGGAGCAGGAGATCCTGGGTTAGTGCGCGCCAATCTCGTCGCACCCTACCAGGCCGTTGATCCGCGCAGCAATTCCACATTCCGTGGAGTTTCGGGAAATTTCTGGTTCAGTCCCGATAGCTTTTCCAATGCACGATGCCCTTCAGAAGCTCCGTTGACGGGTCCAAACGCGTGCGTTCCCGGCACCACTATGCTTCCCAGCGATTCGCAAGTTCTTGCTAATCCTGCGTTGCGTACTTACGGCACAGTGCCTCGCAATTTCTTCCGCGGGCCGGGCCGGTCCAATCTTGATTTTGCTATTAGCAAAAGTACGCCGCTGATTCGGGAAGGACTGAAACTCGAAGCGCGCATTGAATTCTTCAATGCACTGAATCACACTGAGTTTTCAAATCCCAGTACGAATATCCAGGATCATTTCTTCGGGAAGATCACCGATACCGCCAGTCCCAGAATCATCCAACTGGGTCTCCGCTTGAACTTTTGAGCCAACAGTCAACGTCGAAACGCAAAGCCGGAATCAAACCCGACTAACAGCTATTCGTATGTTTCGATAGGAGCGCCTGCGGGTATTTATTAGCTGCGCCGGGTTTCGTGGTCTAACTTTCTTCCCTGCAAAATTCGCAGATGTCCGGGCGCAACTTCCCGCGCTTGGTATGCCACCGCGTGTGCCGCCCGCGTCCTTCACCTTCACGCCGCGCTTCGCAATAGGCCGGGTCGTGAATCCCCAGCTTCTGCTTCACGGTTTTTTCGCCGCCCATGGAACACGTCTTGGACGTTCGAATGTTGTCCAAGAATCCGCTCTCGACATTTTTCAAGCCAAGCTTCTGAATGTGTCCCGATTCCACATTCTTCCGACCGGCGATCATGCCTCCTCGCGACCGCGCCGGCAATCGTTCCCATTCACTCAACGCAAATAATCCTATTCCGCGTTCCTTGGTTGTGGTGCCGCCGCGGCTTCTCGTTTCGTCGGAAACATGGCTGGCAACCCACGACATGAATTCGGGGCGCTTTTCGTTGATGCGCTTCTGGGTTTCGCTTCGCGGGGCTTCTACTTTGAGGTCGGTGTCCATGGAAGTTCATTGCTATGACGATTGAGCCTACCCTTTTACTTCTTCTTCACAATTTAATTGTGGGCGCAACAGTTATGCTTAAGAATACACAGCACTTACAGGCAGGGAACGTCCGGGGTGGCGGGCCGCCGTGGGACCTCGCCTACTGGAATTTCGGCGATGATTTTTAGGGCCGCGGGGTCAACACGTAAACGCCGCGCGTGGCGGAGTTGGAAATGTACACGTACTGGCTATCTGCAGTGATATGCATCATCCCAAAGACAAGGCTGAGAAAATCGTTACTTTCGTTAAGATGCTTGAAGCGGCTCTTGGTACTTCCGCAGGTTCGCCGCCACTGTCCTCAGCCAAGGGATGAGCTACCAACAATGAAAACTTTCAATATTGCTGTCATCGCTGGTGACGGTATCGGAAAAGAAGTAGTGCCCGAAGGGATCCGCGTGCTGGATGCGGCGGGAAAGCGGTTTGGATTCGGCTTCAATTGGAAACCGTTTGACTGGAGTTGTGAATCGTATGTTCAGTCGGGAAAAATGATGCCGGATGATGGGCTGCAGCAATTGCGGCCCTTTGACGCCATTTTTCTCGGCGCTGTAGGGCATCCCAGCGTTCCGGATCATGTTTCTCTGTGGGGGATGCTCATTCCCATTCGCCGTGCGTTTCGGCAATACGTAAATCTCCGGCCAGTGCGGCTGTTCGAAGGTATCGAATCGCCCTTGAAACACTGGAAGCCCGGGCAAATCGAGTTCACGGTTGTTCGCGAAAATAATGAGGGCGAGTATTCGAACATTGGCGGCCGTTTGTATGAAGGCACGGAAGACGAAATGGCCGTGCAACAAACAGTGTTCACCCGTCGTGGCGTAAATCGTGTTTTGCGCTTTGCGTTTGACTTGGCTCGTAAACAGAAAAAGCATCTCACTTCGGCAACCAAGTCCAACGGCATCATTCACACTATGCCTTTCTGGGACGAGTGCTTTCACAAGATGGCCGCCGATTATCCTGATGTCCGCACCGATCAATTTCACATCGACATTCTTACCGCCCACTTTGTTCGTCATCCGGATTGGTTTGATGTTGTAGTG
>JBAVNY010000163.1:0-6611 GCA_049691535.1 Candidatus Acidiferrum sp. | reverse complement strand
GTTTTGCCAAGCTCTAACATCTCCTCTGCAGCCGCGCCAAACTTGATCCTTCCCTCCGCGCCTGAGGCCGTTCCTTCTTCATTTGCGCCAAGCGCCCCGCCGGTTGCCCCTCTCTCGACTAAGAGCAATAACAAAATAGAAACTCTCCTTGTTCAAGTTGGCGACTCTCTCTGGAAGTTGGCTCGCCGCCGTTTCGGCAAAGGCTCTCGTTGGAGCGAATTCCTCGCCAGCAATCCGGCGATCGTCGATCCCAATCTTCTCCAGCCTGGCGCTGTGCTGGTCGTCCCCAAAACCGAACTCCATCCCCGCGTGCAGCCCCCCAATAGCATCACCGTCCGTACCGGCGACTCACTCTGGAAACTCGCCGCCGCCCATCTAGGCAAGGGCACGGCGTGGACCTGCATCGCCGCAGCCAATCCGCAGTTGCAAAATGCCAACCTGCTCCAGCCAGGCCAACTCCTGACTCTTCCCACGTCCTGCTCCAAATAAACTTTCCGCCTCCGTCGCTCGAACGCCTTCTCTGCGTCTCTGCGTTCAGCTCTCTTTGTTCCTCCCTTCACAAAAAAAAGGCGGCGGGATGACTTCCCCGCCGCCCTGTCGAAGAACTTCCGCTACCAGTAAAGCTTTACTCTTCGTCTCCATCCTGCTCCGCGGCCACCGCCGTCAGCGTCCCGAACAATCCATGCGTTTCCCCATCTAATCCCGCACTGAAGAACAGCGTGTTTGCCGGGCCCGCCGCCGCGCCATTCCCAAAGGTCAGCGACCATAGCCCGTCAATCGTCAGGATCGAATTGTCCGGATTCTTAACGAAGCCAATAAACTTGTACGTGAATCCGTTAAATGCCGCGATCCAGCCACTTCCGAAATTTCCCACCAGGATGGTGTTGCTGAATTCTCCAAAGTCGCGCGGAGTCCACACCACGCCCCACGGCGAGTTTAGCCACGAGCCATGTTGCAGATGCCCGATATGCTTTCCCGATGGCGTGAAAATTTCCACGAACCCGTTTCCATCTCCGGCCAGGTCGTCATGCCGCTGCGCATTCTGCTTGGCATAGGTCACAAACAAGCTGCCGCCAATATTCTGGATGTTGAATGGCGCGAAGCCTGTCGGAATGCGCTGCTGTCCGTGGCCGTCGTCGCCATCATGATCGCCGTCCGCTCCCGGATCAAATGCGTCGCCCGGTAAATTCACTGGCTTGAAATTGGTGTCGTACACTTCTACGTGGCCTGCGCGGAAATTCGTCACGTACAGGAATCTCTTTCCATTGATGTCAGCGCTGGTGGCGCCCTTATATACCGCACCATTTGCCGAGCCATTGTCGTTGTTGTCCACCGCCAGAAATGCCGCGGGCCCGCCATTCCAGCCGGAAATCGTTCCGTCCTCGGTGACAAAAATAAATGCGGCCGGCTTGCTATTCGGCGCGGGAAGTACGAAATCCGTACTGCCGTTAAACACTATCCCTGTGGGTGCGGCGACCGTTCCCGCCGGCGCGTTCTTCGGCGGTGGAATAGTTACAATACCGTTTCCGTTGATGGGAATGATCTGGCCGCTGCCGGTGTACAACGTAGATGTTCCTGAATTGTTGTTCGAGACCCACCACGGGCTCGTCGCGCTACGGGTTAGTCCCCAAGGATTCACCAGACTGGGATCGTGTACCGCCGCCGCTCCCACCACGTCGGATACCAGGCTGGTTTGCGTGTAGTGCTGCGCAAAAACCGCGCAGGGACTAAACATCATGGAAAACAAAATTACGAATGCTGATTTAGACAATCGGAACACGCTGTTCATATTTTCCTCTCGATCAATGTGTGCCGGAACGTAGCAAGTTGTGCCACCGACCTGCGTAACTCTGCAAAATCTCGCGCCGCGTTCCAGGGCCGTTGCGATGATCGAGTCTGCTCACCACCCCGTCCAGCGTTCAGTTGTCATTTTCTCTGCTAGCGATGCGGCACAGGATTTTGCAAATCTTTAGCTGGCAATCCGCCCCACACACCTGTAGGAGCGCATCACGATTTGTCCATCGATTCGAAATGAGCTCACAACTCAGGAAGGTTGAAAACGGAATTCAACTAACCAAGCATGTCCTGCGATTTCTGCGTGTCTCTTCGATTTTCTCTCCGCGACCTCTGCGCCTCTGCGTTTAGCTCTCTTCGATGTTTATCTCGCGACCGCTGCAAGTTCCTTCCTCACCATCGGCGCAACCTCATTTCCCAGAATCTCAATCGCGCGCAGCATCTTCGGATGCGGCAATGTTGACACGCCCATCTGAAATGTAATCCGCGAGATTCCTCCTAGCGCCTCATTCACATACAAAATCTTTTCGCCAACCGTTTTCGCGTCCCCGACCAGCAGCGCTCCCTTGGGCCCGCGCAACGCATCGAACTGCCCTCGCGTAGTGGGCGGCCAGCCGCGCTCCTTGCCAATCTCAGTGAACGTATGCGCGTATCCAGGAAAAAAATCGTCGGCCGCCTGCTCGTTGGAATCTCCCACAAAGCCGATCATGTGTAGCCCTACCGTGAGCCGCTCTTTGGCGTGCCCCGCGCGCCGGCCCGCCTCCCAATAAAGATCAATCAGCGGCCGAAACGCTTCGGGCTTTCCGCCAATAATCGCCACCATCAACGGCAACCCCAGCATCCCTGCCCGCACAAACGACGTCGGAGTGCCCCCGACCCCAATCCACACCGGCAACGGATTCTGCAGCGGTCGCGGATAAATCGCTTGCCCGGTCAAGGCCGGGCGATGCTGCCCCGACCACCGCACGTGCGTCTCGTCGCGGATCTTCAGCAGCAGGTCCAGCTTCTCCGCGAACAGCGCGTCGTAATCCTCCAGCCGCAGGCCGAACAGCGGATAGGACTCGATGAACGAGCCTCGACCCGCCACAATCTCCGCACGGCCCTGCGAAATCAGGTCCAGCGTCGCAAATTCCTGAAACACTCGCACCGGGTCGGCCGCGCTCAACACCGTAACCGCGCTGGTCAGCCGGATATTTTTCGTGCGCCGCGCCGCTGCCGCAAGAATTACCACCGGAGCCGAATCCAGAAATTCCTCGCGGTGATGCTCGCCAATTCCAAAAACGTCTAGCCCCACTTGGTCTGCCAACTCAATCTCGTCCAGCAAATGTTGCATCCGCTCGACGGCGCTCAGCTTGATGCCGGTTACCGGATCTGAAATGGACGCCGCGAAACTATCAATTCCAATCTGCATCGAAGTCCCCCATCGTCCCCCGATTGGATTACCCAGCCCAGCCTTTGGTGACAATTGAATCCCACCGCCCCACCGTTTGAGCGCCTCACGCAACTTTTCACCTCGACGTCGCCATATCCCTCGGGATCTCTGCGCACTCTGCGTCTCTGCGGTAAGCTTTCCTTCGCTGTTGATATTTATTTAGTAGTTACTACATTACTGCCGAAGCAACTATCCCTAAACCGATGACCAACATCTCCCTTGTTTTGAGACACTTCCAACACGCCACGGTGGGGTACGCCCTACACTCTTCCGCCGCTCCGTTTGGGGATTTGCCGCTTTGAGTGCTCTACGCCGAGACCAGTTCCGCCGCTGCTTCCGCGAAGATCTCCGTGTGGCGATCCACGTCCGCGGCCGTCGTCTCCGGGCACATCAACGCCATGTTGTGGAAGGGCGTGAGCAACACGCCGCGATTCAGCGCGTACAGATGCAGAAACCGTTCTAGCTCGAAATCCGCCCCAGCTGCCGATTCGCCGCCATTCCGCGGCGCTTGTTCGCAAAACGTGTACTCCGCCCGGCAGCCCAGCCGCTGCACATTCCATGGCAGTCCGTGCTTCTTGATCTCCATGGACACGCCGTCATTAAATCGCGCCGCCAGCCCGATCATTCGGTCGAAATTCTCGCGCGTCAGCAAATTCTCCAGCGTCGCGCGCATCGCCGCCATCGACAACGCGTTGCCCGCCAGCGTGCCGCCAATTCCGCCGACGTCGCAATCTTCCAGATGGATTCGCGCCGAAATGCGTTGCGCTACTTCTTCCGAACAGCCATACGTCGCTCCAGGGATGCCGCTGCCGATCGCTTTGCCGAACACCAGCATGTCCGGCTGCAAAGCCCATTCCGCAGTGCAGCCGCCCGGGCCGGCGCAGATTGTGTGCGTTTCGTCAGCAATCAGCAGAACGCCATACCGCCGCGCCAGTTCGCGCGCCTGCTTCCAATATCCTTCGTCCGGCAAAATGATGCCGACGTTGGTCATGGCCGGCTCGGCCAGAATGCAGGCCACGTCGTGATGCTTCAGCGCCTCTTCCAGCGCATTCAAATCGTTGAATTCAACGAGCCGCGTGGTTTCTGCGGGATTGACTGGAGGGCCTATGTTTCCGCGCCGCGGCCCAACGACGCCGCCATCCAGCGTGGCAAACGTTTCATCGACGGTCCCGTGGTAGCAATAATGAAACGCGAGAATTTTCGTGCGCTGCGTGATCTCTCGCGCGATGCGAATGGCAAAACGATTTGCGTCCGTAGCGGTCAATGTGAATTGCCAGTACGGCAATCCGAAGCGCCGCTTCAAATCTTCGCCCACGAATAGCGCATCTTCCGTGGGCAACATCAACGTAATGCCTTGGCGCACTCGTTTCGCCACTGCATCCGCAACCACGTCAGGAGAGTGGCCGGTCATGGCTCCGGTATCGCCCAGGCACAAATCCACGTAGTCGCGTCCATCGACATCCGTGAAATGCGAGCCCTTCGCGTGCTTCACGAACACCGGGAATGCGCCCGCCCACTTTTTCATCCAGTTCATCGGCACGCCGCCCAACAACGAATTCTGCGCCCGTGCATACATTTCTGCGGAACATGGATGCTCGGCAACGAAGCGCTTTTCCTCGCGCTGCTGCAACTGCTTCAGTCTGGTGCGATCGATTCTGCTCATGTTTTGTAGCGCTTAGCGCAGTTCGTGGATGATTTCTTTTGCGGCGTTTGCGCCCGATGCGCCGGTAAGACCGTTTCCGGGATGCGTGCCGTTGCCGCAGAGGAACAGTCCGCGGATCGGGGTTTGATAACGCGCCCAATCAAGAACGGGTCTCATGGTGAAAAGTTGGTCGAGTGCCAATTCGCCATGGAAAATGTGGCCGCCTGTAAAGCCGTATTCTGTCTCCAGATCGCGCGGCGTGATCACGTGCGAGGCTTCCACAATATTCGGTAGATTCGGAGCGTACGCGCCGAGAGTGCGAATTACCGTGTTCACCAATTCCCCGCGACGGTCACTCCAATTTCCGGTTTTCAGCGCGTATGGCGCGAACTGGAAATACGCAGACACGACATGCTTCCCTTCTGGCGCGAGCGAAGGATCCAGCAGCGTCGGAATCGTGATGTCGAGATACGGTTCGCTGGAAATTTCACCGTACTTCGAGGCGTCGAAGGCTTTCTCCAAATAATCAATTTCCGGGCCAATGTGAATCCGGCCGGAAAGCGCTTCGCGGAAGCCGTCTGGCCCAACGGCACTGGCCAGCGACGGAAATTTCGGCAGATCCCCCAAAGCGAGATGGACCTTGGCGACGTTGCCCACTGAACGGAAATTCTTCATGCGCATCGCGAAAACAGGATCGAGATTGGAAGGATCGAGCAACTGGAAAAAGGTGCGCTTCGGATCGACTCCGGACACCACCGCTTCGCAGGCGATTTCATCGCCGTTGGTTAGAACCACGCCGTTCACTGCGCCGCTTTTGGTGCGAATGTGCTGCACTTCCGAGTTAGTACGAATCTCCGCGCCAACTTTTTGTGCCGCTTCGGAAAGTGCACGAGTGAATTCGCCCATCCCGCCGCGTGGAAACGCCGCCGGTCCTACTGGATGGCAATCGGCTGCAGCGCGTAAAAGCAGCAACGCCGTGGAACCAGCAGACCAGGGCCCAAGGTTCGAACCAAAAATTCCACGCGCGGCAAGCACTGCACGAAGCAATTCCGTTTCAAAGAATTCCGCCACGAAATCAGCGACTGCCATGGGGCCCCAGCGAAGCAAATCGAAAATGCCGGTCTTTCCCAAGCCGCGCACGGAACGCCCAGTCTTCAACAGATTCCAATAATCTTCGGGCGAAGGATGATCGATGGCGGGCGGCGTAATGCGGGTAAGTTGCTGAAACACGCCAGCAATTTCTTCCAGTGACTCCGCGAATTCGGGATACTTCGAGCCGTCCTTTGCGGAAATGTGCGAAATGCTACCCGCGGTCTTCGCCGCGTCGTTATAGAAAAGCAGCGCGCGGCCATCCGGCGCCGGCGCAAACACGCGTGGCTCGGGTTGCAGAATCTCCAGTTTGAATTTTTCCAGCTTAAGGTCACGCGCGATATCCGATCGTAACGGTCCAAGTGTGTGCGCCAATGTTGACGCCCGGAAACCCGGATGGAATTCTTCGGTGACCGCGCCGCCTCCCACAATTTCGCGGCGCTCCAGAACAATTGGTTTGAATCCGCCTTTGGCCAGGTAGAACGCGGTAATCAGTGCGTTGTGCCCACCGCCGATGAGAACAACCTTTTGTCCGATGGGCATGGTCAGTTCGCCGCCTTCTTCCATTCTTTCAGGATCACCTGGCTGGCGATGCGCCCATTGGCGCCCATAATTCCTCCACCAGGATGGGTCGCCGAGCCGCACATATAAAGG
>JBAVNY010000162.1:0-25031 GCA_049691535.1 Candidatus Acidiferrum sp. | reverse complement strand
GAAATAATTGATGCGCCCGGCAAACGGGTCAGCCAGCGTTTTGAAGACGAAAACGGAGAGTGGCTGATTATCGTCGTACTTGCGATCGATGCGGTCCCCCTTACCGTTAGGCTCTTTGAAGCCGACCTGCGCGTGCTCATCAGGATGCGGGAAAACGTCGGCGAGGAACGTAAGCAAGCTGGCGTTACCGACATTGCGCGCGGAAGAAATCATCAGCACCGGGACAATTTTTTCGGAGACGATGGCCTTGCGTACTGCGGGAATCAAATCCTGAATGGGAATGGTGCCTTCGCGGAAAAACTCCTCCATCATTTCGTCGTCGCCTTCAGCAATCATTTCGACCAGCCGCTCGTGAGCTTCCTGCGCTTCATCGAGGAGCGCGTCGGGAATGTGTTCGATGGCGGCCTTGCCATCGCCGTCGGGCGTATAGAAATGCGCTTTCATAGAGACGAGATCGACTACGCCGCGGAACGCCTTTTCGTTGCCGATGGGCATCTGCAGGGGAACAACGGTGCGGCCAAAAACCTGCTGGAGCGATACGAGGGAACGTTCGAAGCTGGCCAGTTCGCGATCCATCCAGGTAAGTACGAAGGCGCGGGGAATATCGTACTCGGCGCAATAATCCCAAACTTTTTCGGTGGTGACTTGAGCGCCGACGTGGGCATCGACAGTGATGAGCGCGGCGTCGGCGGCGATGAGCGAAGCTTTCGTTTCCGTGATGAAAGTGGAGTAACCGGGCAGATCGATGAGATTAATTTTTACAGAGTTGCCGCCGCAGAGGGTGCAGGGCCATTCCGCGTGAGCGAGACCGGTTTGAATGGAAATTTTTCTGGCAATTTCTTCTTCGTCCCAGTCGGTGGGTGCAGTGCCATCCGCAACTTTGCCGAAGCGTTGCGTAGCTCCGGCGGTGAAAAGTAACGACGACACCAGTTGCGTCTTTCCGGTGCCGCCGTGGCCTACAATGCCAACGTTTCTGATGTCCTTGGTGGGATAGATTTTCATCACAGTCCTCCGCGTAGGTATGACCAACGAGGTCACCGGGCGAAGGTCCGCCGAGAAAAGAAGCAGGCGCGGGCCGGCGCCTGGCGAAGTTGGTTTTTTTTGAAGGAGAGCGAGGCCCTACCTGGGTCCCGTGAAGCGGGGCGAAGGCGAAACGAAAAAATCTCCCTGGTCCGCTCTTCTTGACGAGGCGATGCTAGCACAGGGGTAGGGTGGGGGCAATGTGTTGCAGGTCACGGAGTGGGCGTGGTGGAGAAGTCCGGTTTGAGGGTTACATGACTGTCTTTCAGGACTTCACATGGCGCAGCCACGCGGCTGAACCTTTGGCGCGCACCGAGAAAAGATGAGGGTCGACGCGGGAAGGGTAAGTGTTGCAGGAATGTTGCCGACGAATTTTTCATCGACGATATAAATAATCGTACAAGTGAATAGGTGGGCGGAGCTGGCGTCTGTGAGTTAGCTCACCATGTAAACTGCAAAGGATTACCACAGAGGTCGCAGAGGGGGCGCAGAGTTAGCGGAGGCAAGTTGGGAATTTTGGTGGGGCGGGCTTTGGGGAGTAGCCGGGACAGGAGAGGACGGGGAGTGGGGGATATTGGGGGAAGCGAGGATCGGTTTGGGAGAGTTGGCAGAGTAGGAAGGTCGAACCTTTTGACGAGGAGATGAGGCGGGCGTGGAGGCAGATGGCGCAGAGTCCGGCTGGAGAAGTGGCGGTTGGGCTGGAGTTTTCGAGTGCCATGCGATTGAGGGTGCGCGGGTTCGAACTATAACGGCTTATTAGGGTTTGGCAGGGTCGGCCGGTGCCGCGGCTGGAGGCGGCGCTGTAACGGGCGGAGTAGGTTTGCCAAACCGGGAATCCTCGATGGTGACGTTTACTCCAATCTTATCGGCGGCGATTTTCTGGATTTGCTCAGTGCCGGGAGCATCGGATTCGATGAGGAACGGATACTTCAGGCCATCGACTTCGCGGAAATCACGGAAGAAGGATTCCCAGGGGACATCTTTGTCGCCGACTTTGCGAGTGCCTTCCCACTTGGAGATCAGATAGGTGTCTGGATCAAAAAGAAAAAAACTGGTGTCGCCGGTTTTGTTGATCAGTTTGAGCTTGTAGTCGGATTTGCCTTCCACGTCTTCCCGGCCAGCGTATTCAATTTTGTTGCCTTTGGTTTTGTAGTCGACGAAGGGGCCTTCGAAGTCGGCTTCATCAAAAACGCCACGAAGATCGGCTTCGCTCATGGCCGTGACGGCGGGAGTTGGGCCAAAGGGATTGTAGATCCAGCCGGCGGACTTGCCGTCGTAGGTACGGATGAGCGTTTTGCCGGTGACGGTAATTTCCATGTGCATTTTCAGGGGACGCTTGCGTTCAACGAGGAAGGGGCCATCCGCACCAGGTCCAAAGGAAATGGTGCCGGAGACGCGTTCGGATTTGACGGCGCGAATTTTAGTGAGGCCGCCACGAGCGGCGATGTATTTGTTGATGATTTCGTCGGCGGTCTGGGCAGAGGCGGCTAAGGGATAAAGAGCCAGCGCGAGAAGGCAGCCGAGGAGCAGGCGTGAGCGCCATCTAGAGGTGAAAGCGGAAGAATGGCTCATCTAAAGAATGTTAGAGGCAGTCGAGATAGGGGTCAACTCCGACTGAGTTGGTCCTTAGCCGCCGAGGGTGACCGCGATTTCGAACTGGGTGACTTTGGGAATGCCGCGCGGGACGATGGTGACGCGATGCAGGCGAGGAGTGTCGAGCAGCACGCTGTTAATTTTGTTCAAGGTGATGGAATCGACGACGTAGCGGGCCGTGAGCGCGTTGGGAATGGGGTTACCTTCGGCGGCCATGGCGAATGGCACGAGACCATACTTGTTCTTGAGACTAACGAACAACCCGACGAGGTCGGCAAGGTTTTGCGGCTCAATGCCGCAGTATTTCAAGTGCTCGAGGTACTGGTTATCGAGAGAGAACTCGCGGACTGGGGTGGCCATACGAGTCGCTCCTTTCCCGCCAGGTGGAGTCGAGACTCCATGATTGGCGCAGCAAGCAGGGGTGACGAAACTACGCTGTGGGGCCATTTCTGTCAAGTTAGGACAGTTGGGAGGTGCAGTTGGGAGGTGCACGTATTGGATAAGGATTTGGTGGTGGAAACCCAATAGGGATCCCTCGCTGCGCTCCGGAGATGACGTGTGTTGAGGCATCGGTCAGTTTTATGACGGGGGCACGATATATCGTGCCCCTACGGGAGTTGTGGAGTTTGCATGCTAGCTGGTTGGAACGCGCGAACTTTGGATTGATGAGGTTTTCAAATAGGCGGCGAATAAAAACGGCACCGATACACTCTCTTAGTAAATTCCGTGTAGAAATCTGCGAGAGAGAATTTAGTGAGAGCGGGCAGAGTGTGCAAGCTCGTTGGTAAGCGTAGGAATTAAGTACGTAGATAAGAAAAAAGTGCGCGAATGCGTGGTGTGGCAAAAAGAGGAATTACGTTATGAAAAAAGATAAGTTGCTGATAGCGGTCAGCTAACGGTATAGAGCGAAATTAGGGCGTGAAGTGGAAGGGTTCGTGCACGACTAGAGTCGCCCGCCAGATATCTGAGGAGGCTATGGTGATGATGCGCAGATTAATGATTTCCACTTCGCTCGGCGGCGTGTTGCTGCTCGGAGCGGCTGGAGCATACAGCATTACCCCGCAGGAACCGGGTAATGGTGGGTCGCACGGTCAACAATCGCAGCAAGCGACCAAGTCGGTGTCCGGAAAAGTAACGTCGATTGGAGATGCTGGAAAGTCGTTTTCGATGGAAGTGAACGACGGCGGCAGCAAGAAGACGTTGCAGTTCGCAGTGGATAAAAACACGCAAGTGCAGGGGCAGGTGAAGGCTGGAACGATGGTCGTGGTGGAATATCAACCAACGGACGGCGGACAGTTGCTGGCTGTCAGCGTGTCTGCACAAAGCTAAGGAGAGTTAACGGACTTTGGCGCGACAAAATTGTCGTGGCCAACAACGGGCGGAGCCACTGGGAAGTTCCTGGAGGCTCCGCTCTATTTTTTTGTCCGCGGCGTGGGACTGGAGTCGTATCGGTAGCGGTCTGAAATTCCGCATTAGATTCCGCATTATCTTCGCGAAAAATTGGGACTGGGGCACGATATATCGTGCCCCTACGGTATGGGATATGCTTGCGCGGACAAATGTGGTCCGCACTGAGGCCGCAACTATTCGGAGTGAAGACGGACGGAGCCAGCCGCAACTTATGAGCATCATGGACATGATCGTTGGGAAGCCGCTGAAGACCTCGGAAGAGCGCGGCGAACAGGTTGGGCCCGGCCCGGGCGTAGCAATTTTCGGGCTGGATGCGCTCAGCTCAGCAGCTTATGGACCGGAAGCGGCATTGACGCTACTGATTCCGCTGGGACTGATGGGCGTGCAATACATCATACCGATCAGCGCAGCGATCATCACGTTGCTGATCATTGTGTTTTTTTCCTACCGGCAGACGATTGCCGCGTACCCGATGGGCGGCGGCTCGTATACGGTGGCGCGGTTCAATCTGGGCGCGTTTTGGGGATTGTTGGCGGCGGCCGCATTGTTGGCGGATTATATTCTGACGGCGGCGGTAGGGATTTCTGCGGGAGTTGGCGCGCTGACATCCGCACTGCCGAAGTTGTTGCCACACACCTTGGCAATCTGCCTGGGCATTCTGGTGGTAATCACCATCATCAATTTGCGAGGAGTAAAAGATGCGGGCGTAGCGTTCATGGTGCCGACGTATCTGTTCGTCGGAACGTTGTTGATCTCGATTGTGGCCGGGATTGTAAAAACCGTGTTGAGCCACGGGCATCCGATAGCGGTGGCGCCGTTGCCGCAACCGTCGCCGCAAGTGGCGGTGGTGACGTACTGGCTGTTGCTGCGGGTATTCGCGAGCGGTTGTACGGCGTTGACCGGTGTGGAAGCAGTAAGCAACGGAGTGAAGGCGTTCCGCGAGCCGGCGGTAAAGAATGCGCAAGTTACACTGACAATCATTATCGGGATATTGGCGATTCTGCTGGCAGGAATTTCGTACCTGGTCAAGGCGTACGGAATTGTGGCGACCGATCCTGGCGCACAGGGATACCAGAGCGTGCTGTCGATGATGATTGGTGCGGTATTTGGCAAAGGCGCGTTTTACTACGTGTCGATCGCGGGAATTTTATTGGTGTTGTCGCTTTCGGCGAACACGGCGTTTGCGGACTTTCCGAGATTATGCCGGGCCATTTCGCAAAACAATTACTTGCCGCACGGCTTTGCGCAAAGAGGGCGGAGGCTGGTGTACACGCAAGGAATCATTGTGCTGGCGATCCTGTGCGCGTTTCTGCTGGTGGTGTTTGGCGGCGTAACGGACCGGTTGATTCCGCTGTACGCGGTGGGCGCATTTTTGGCGTTCACGTTATCGCAAGCAGGCATGGTGAGGCACTGGTGGAAGAAACGCGGGCCGCACTGGGAAAAATACGCGCTGATAAACGGGTTGGGCTCGTTCGTGACCGGCATTACGGTGATCGTGGTGCTGATTGCGAAATTCGTGGAGGGCGCCTGGATAACATTGCTGTTCATACCGTTGACCATCGTGACGTTTCGCGCGGTACGACGGCACTATCACAACGTGGCGGTGGCCAGCCGTTGCACGGTGGCGCTGGAATTGAGAAAAAAAGAAGAAAAGCCGATCGTGATTGTGCCTGTGGATCGCTGGAGCGCGATCACCAAGCAGGCGCTGGAGTTTGCGGCGCACTTATCGGATGAAATTGTGGCGGTGCACGTGGAACCCGGAGAGCATTCGACGCTGTTGCAGGCCGACTGGGAGCGGTATGTAGCGGCGCCGTATGAGGAATTGGGACACGAGCCGCCGGCGTTAAAGATCATCGCGTCGCCGTACCGGTTTGTGGTGGTGCCGGTAGTGCAATTCGTTTTGAACATGGCGGAAAAGCATCCGGACCGGAAGATATTGGTGGTGATTCCGGAATTTGTGGAAGATCGGTGGTACGAATATTTCCTGCATAACCAGCGTGCGCGGTTGTTGGAATGGACATTGCTGGCGCGAGGAAACAAAAGCATCTTTACGGTCAGTTCTCCTTACTACATCAAAGCTGGAGAGCGAGGCAAAGCTGCCGTTGAGAGGCGCAAAGCCACTTAGAGAAGCGGTCCTTGAGCCGGCGTTTTGGCTAACTAGGTTGGGGATGTTTGTTGGATGGATTCACGGGAACGGACGACAGATATTTGGAGAGCGGTATGGTGACGCTGCCTAAGGCTCCAGAAGAGTCGCGTACAAAGATGCGGAGAGTGCGCGCGGCGGGAGAGACCTGGATGGGATTTCCCAAGACCAGTCCGGACTTCATATAGAAATCGTATTCACTGGGCTTCAGGTGTAAGTCGACGTGCTTGTGATCGGCGGAGAGGAATTCGTCCGCAGAGCCGAGCTGGCAAACGAGCAGGTCCAGAGCGGCAAGGTGCGCTCCATCGCTTTCGTGGAAAAGCAGTTCGCTAGGCTCGACGCGAACAAAAGTTCTGAGCAGGTGGGAAGAAGAAGGCCCCTTGGGGGGCAACGTGACACGAAGATTAAGACTGGTGGAATCGACGCGCATTCTGGCCGCTTGCGCAAGATTGGTTTGCATCTCGCCGAGGCTATCGTTGGAATCAGCGTAGGCGAAATAACCGTCCCGGTAGCGCAGGTGCAGCCCCGGAACATTGAGACGCAATTTCAAGCGATGGAAGGAACCATCCCACTGATTGTGGCTGGGATAAAAGCCCAGCAGATAGGTGAGTTCGGTGTCTTCAATGGCGCGGCGCACGGAACCGGCGACATCGTTGTTGCCATAGAAGGCACGGCCTCCGGTGCGATCGGCAAGAAGATTCATGGCGTCCCACTTAGCGTGGCGCCCGAACACTGCGCCGCGGGACCCGGAGATGGAAATGCCGACCGCATCGACCGGGTAGATGGACATGTTGACGCGATTCAGCGCACGAGCGGCTCGTTCAATTTCGGAGGCGTTGGAATGGGGATCGGCGCTGGGAGGCGGCAGTCCAAAACCACCGTAGCCGGCCATGAGTGGGAAAGTGCCGGAAACCCAGACGAGACTTTTTCTGCCAGAGATGAAGGCCACGTGATTGGCGATGGAGAGGAAAGCGTTGGTGGTGTCGCCGACGCGAGTGTCAAGGGCATCGTCCATCGTAGCGCGCGTGGATGCAGACTGATCGCGATTGGAAGCCGGGCCGGGAGCACTCAAGTTGGTGTCACCGGCTGGAGTAAGAGCAGAGCCGCGGCTGGTGGAAGCGTCGAAGGCGCGAGAAGAATGAGGCTTGAGGCGATCCATGGCTTGCAGCAGAGCCTGGGAGTCACGCGTGAAATCCTGAAGGATGTAGAGCTGATCGTCGAGGAAGTAGAGCGCGATGTATTCGTTGGGTTGGCGATTGCGGAGGAGTTTCAAGACCTGGGATTTGGCGTAGACCTGATCTTCGAAGGAAGTGTTCAGGGAATCGAGGAGAATCACGCTGACGGCGGAACTGGAGCCATCGGGAGCTTCGCGATTGGTAAAGACGTTGGGAGGCAGGGCAGGTTCGGCAGGTGCGCTGGATGGGGAAGCTGGCGAGAAGATGGCGATTTCCTGTTTGGTGTATTCGTCGACCAGGGAAAAGTCTTCTTTTTTGAGTCCGAAGACGGGCTGACCTTTGCGGTCTTCGACGATGACATTGAGCTGGACGAGGTGGGTGGTGGATTTGAGGACGGTGGGCGTTTGAGAAGGAGGCTGCGACTTTTGTGTTTTTTGTGCGGCTAAGGGGACGATGCCGGCGGTGAAGAGGAAGAGCGCAAGTAAGACCAGGGGAAAGGCGGCCTTGGCGTGGGAATGCCGAATGGTTTGCATAGAGGCTACCGAGCCAAATACCTTGCTGAAAGAGGCAGTAGGATACCGCTTTTGGATGCGTAAGAAAATGGGCGATTGGGCGGGGATGCGGCTATAAGCATGGGGTTAGACGGCGGTGTGGAAGGAGCCGTCTGGGGCTACGTAGCCGTAGGCCATGCGGGGAGTAGTGAAGGCGAAGCCGGGGGTGCCGTGCTTGTCGAGGAGGATGAGTCCACCGGTGCCTTTGCCGCGTTTGGACAGAAGTTGAACGGCGGCTTGCGCGGCGCGGGTGGGAGTGGAGCCGGCGGGGCGCAGAAAGTCGGCGGCAGTCTTGGCCATGACAATTTTCATGATGGCTTCGCCGTAGCCGGTGGAGGAGACTCCGCCGGTTTCGAGATCGGCGTAACAGCCGCAGCCGATCAGCGGCGAATCGCCAACGCGGCCGGGCTGTTTACAGCAGGTGCCTCCGGTGGACGTGGCGGCGAAGAGGTGGCCGTGTTGATCGAAAGCGACGGCGCCGACGGTACCTTGTTCGTGGCCGCGATGATGTTCGGCGGCGTGAGAGTCTTTGCTGCAACGGAGCCAGGCAGCGTGCTCGGCGGGGGAGATGAGTTCGCTGGGATTGCAGAGGGGCACGCCGTGCTGGGCGGCGAAGCGCTCGGCTCCTTCGGAGATGAGCATCATGTGCGGTGATTTTTCGAGGACGGCGCGCGCGGCGCGAATGGGATTTTTGATGCGGTGAAGACCGGCGACGGAGCCGGCGCGAAGGGTGGAGGCGTCCATGACGATGGCGTCGTTTTCAACCTGGCCATCGAAATTAAGATGGGAGCCGAAACCGGCATCGAAGACGGGATCATCTTCGAGAACCATGATGGCGGCTTCGATGGCGTCGAGGGCGTGACCGCCACGGGAGAGGACGTCCCATCCGGCGTGAAGGGCGCGCAGGCAGCCGGATTTGCAGGCGTCAACGGCATCATCGGGAATATCCCAGGCACCACCATGAACAATGAGAGCAGGTCGCATGGAATAGGAGGATTGCAGAGGGGAAGGAGATTTGTCCAGAGTGGGTGGGAAAGTGACTGCTGATTAGTGAGTGGCCACTTGGTGTTCGGATGCTGTGACGTTCGGTAACGGAATATGGCGAGGAAGTTATGTCGGTGGCGTGGTACATCGTGTTGGAGCGGAAAATTGCGGGATTTGATCGCCTGCAGACGAATGGGAAGGCGTTGGGGCGCGCGGGGAAGGTGCTGGAAATGTTGGCGAAGGAATTGGGAGTGGTGCCGCTGATGCAGTTTTATAGTGCGGCGCCTGAAGAGTTGGCGGGATTGGCGGAAGAGCATGGGATTGACGGGACGCGGATCAAGTTGACGCAGGAGAAGTGGTTTGAGGCGGAGGATGGATTACGGAGTGTGCGCGGATTGATTCGGGCGGGAGAGCGGAAAGGCGTGATGGGGAGCGATCCGATAGTGGATGATTTGAAAGCGTTCGAGAAAGTGTTGGAAGCGGCCAGGGTGAAGGGGGTTCGTTGGCACTTGGCGGTGGATTATTGAGGAAAGCGGCACCCCTGAAGGTCGTGCCCTGACGAAAGCGAAGCATGGGAAGAGAAAGACAAAGTCCCCATACGCAAGTACGGCGTCTGGAGCACCCGGCGGTGGATCATTAAGGGAAACCGTCACCCCCTGAAGCGGTGAGCTGCCGTTAGACGAAGAAGTCTAGGACGAAGAGGGTGAGGCCTAGGCAGAGGAGGAAGGCGGCCCAGGTGAAGCGGCGCTGGGAGAGGCGGGTCACGGAATGAACGAAGCTGGAAGGAACAAGCCAGATGCGCGATTCGGTGCGCGGGCCGTAGAACGGGCCAATGGGTACGTAGCGCGAGAACCGGCGGCGGAACAAGTACATCTCGGTATCCATCCAAAGGGAAAATTCGGCGCGATGTCGCCACAATGAAACGGCACCGAGCACAAACGCAAAATAGCCCACGCAGGTGAGCAAGCCAAGATCGGAACCAGAACCCCAATGAAACATGAGACCTCTCCCGCGGCTGGGCGGAAGGACTAGACTGCGTCCTCGTGAATGGTCACGAGGCGAACAACTTCGAATTCTTTTTGACCCGCGGGCGTAGCGACCTGTACTTCATCACCAACCCGGCGGTTGAGCAGCGCGCGGCCGATGGGGGACGTGGTCGAGATCATACCTTTCTCGACGTCAGCCTCTTCGCTGCTGACGAGTTTGTACTCCAGTTCGATGCTGCGCTGCAAGTCCATAACGACGACGCGCGAGCCGTAGCCGGAACGATCCTTGGGGATGTTGGTGAGGTTGAGCATGCCGAGATCGCCCATACGCTTTTTGAGGTGGCCGATTTTGGCGTTTACGTAGCCCTGGCGCTCCTTGGCGTATTTGTACTCGGCGTTTTCAGAGAGGTCACCGTGGGCACGAGCGACGGCGATTTCCTTGGGAAGTTCGACGTTGAGTTCGTGCTCGAGCGAGTCGATTTCGTCTTGCAGCTTTTTCTTAATTTTCGCTAGAGGATCGGACATAAGTTTTTTCGGTCAAAGAAAAGAGATGCGGAGTCCGGCCAGGCCGAACCCCGCTACCGGACATTATAAACAAGGGGGAAATCGGGGGACAAGGGTTAAGGAGGAGAAAACTTTTAGGTAGCATGTAAAGTTTTTGTAAATAGTGGGCTTAGGCCGGGGGAGCTATGCCGGTGGGCGGCAATTATTCGACCTTGAGCTCGACGGACTGGGAGACGGCTTGGCCGGAAGCGTCCTTGATGGTGAGGGTGTAGTTGGTGGTCTTTTTGGGGGAAAGCGGGAGGCAGCGGGAGTGGGAAGGCCAGACTTCGCCTGCCGGGGGATCGAGAGTGACGGTCTTGGCGTTGGCCACGTCGTAGCAAAGCTGGGCCGACTCGCCGCGTTTGATGACGGCGGGGGCGACGTACATGGAGCGAATAGCGAGGTCGGAGCCACCCAGTTGTTCCACGACGCGGCGGTCGTCTTCGCGACGCTGCTCGGCTTGTTTTTCGGCGTTGCGTTCGACGTACTGGCGATTGGATTCGTAGCGGGAGACCAGAACGTAGGCGACGTATCCTGCGACGACGAGGAGGACGATAGAGGAATAGACCAAGGGATTTTTGAGGATGGACTTTTTTTCAGTGTCGGGCGTCGCTTGCGGATCGAGGTTCATGCGTCCCTACCAATTATGAAGTCTGACTGAGTCTAGCAGTACGCCCATCGAATCGGCCATCTGCCGGGCTTGCGGCCCTAATTTAAGGATGCGTTACGGGCGCGCAGGGGTGCGAAGGCCAGGAGGTGGTCGTTTGCAGATTGAGAACAGAGGAGCGGTGTTTGCGGACAAAACGGCAATCTTCGAGTAGCCTCGGGTGATGAGAGTTTTGCGGCGAGGCTTCGTTTGCAGTTGGAATCTGTTTCTTTCTGCCGGAATGATATGCGCAGCGCAGACCCCGGCAGCGCAGCCACAAGCGGAGACGGCCAACTCTGCGAGCGCGTCGGGCGCGTATCGTGCGTGCAGCGCCAATCCAATCCTGGAAAATAAGAGCAAGAAAGCCCAGAAAACGAAGCATCCTTTACCTCCGGAGCCCGCGCCAGCTTGCCTGGAAGTAAAAGGCGAAGGAATCGAGATTCAGGAGTTTCTGCAATCGATGACCAGGGAGCAACAATGGCGGGTGGGCGAGAATCACGCGTCGGAGGACACCTGGAGCTTCGTGCGCTACTTGGCAGAAGAGGATCTGGAGAAGTATGCGGATATAAAGGTGCTGACCGAGCCGGTGAACTTTTCGGGCGGGAAAGTGGCGATCCTGGTTCGCACGTCAGATATCGCGGACGGCTACGTGCGGGTACAGGTCAGCACGCGTTTTCAAGGGGAAGGAAAGTCTTCCGATAAGGTGCTGGGACAGCCAGGCACGATCTGGCCTTTAAATTCGAGGGGAGTTCTGGAACAAGAGATCTTGGGTGCATTACAAACGCGTTTTCATCACGCCGGATAGAAAAGAACAGTAAGGGTATACCCGTCCTAAATTGGACCCCCGTACAGCTTTCGGTACAAGGGCTTGACCTGCTATTCCTTCTAGGGGGAAGTTGAAGCACTCTACGTGTACGCAGAACCGGGCTCGAAGCGAATTTCTAACAAACGGAGGACGAGTGCGCCGAAGCGCGCCATGCAGGAACAAGAAGGCTAGTATTCCAGCATGGCACGAAAGAGTACTTGTTCTTTCGTTCATAACGGCATGTTTGTGTTTACTCAGTGGCCGAATGGCCTCCGCGCAGATCTCGCCAGGACCCCTTTCGAAAGCACACAGTTCGTTAAATGGAACGACGCAGTGTTCCTCGTGCCATCAATTTGGCACCAGCACTCCCACGTTTCGCTGCGTGGATTGTCACAAAGAAATTGCGGAGACGCTGAGCAACAAACACGGATATCACTTCCAATTACAGATGAGTAACCCGAATGGCAAGGACTGTGTGCGCTGCCATCTGGAGCATAACGGGACGGATTTCCACCTGATTCATTGGGACACGCCGCCGGAGAAATTCGACCACAAATTGACGGGATACAAACTGGAAGGCAAGCACGCCAAGGTGGCTTGCGAGAAGTGCCACACGCCGGCGCACATGGTGCCGAGCGAGAAGGCGTTGATCAAGAACAAGGATTTGTCGAAGTCGTACCTGGGGCAATCAACGAGCTGCACGCCGTGCCACACCGACCCGCACAAGGGGCAACTGGGGAACGATTGCACCAAGTGCCACAATGTGGAGAGTTGGAAAGCGGCGAAAGATTTTGATCACTCGAAAACGCGATATCCGCTGACGGGCCTGCATATCAAGGTGGCCTGCGAGAAATGCCACCGGGCCGATACGCCCGGTGGTCCGGCGCGGTATAACGACATGAAGTTTTCGAAATGTTCGGATTGCCACCTCGATCCGCACAAGGGCGAATTCAAGAAGGCGTGCGATGTCTGCCACACCACGAGCAGTTGGAAAACCATGTTGCCGGGCTATGATTTCGATCACTCGAAGACGAAGTACCCCTTGGTGGGCAAGCACCAGCAGGTGTCGTGCGTGGCCTGTCACGTAAATGGGGACTTCAAGAAAGAGATTCCGTTCGCACAGTGCGTGGATTGCCACAAGCCCGATCCGCATAAGGGGCAATTCCAGGCGCGGCCCAAGAAGGGCGAATGCGCGGAGTGCCACACGGTGGAGGGATGGAAGCCGTCGCTATTTGGAGTGAAAGAGCACGACACTTCGGAATATCCGCTGAAGGGCAAACACATCAAGGTGGATTGCGCGAAGTGCCACATTGCCGCGGGCAAAGACACCATCTACAAAGTGAAGTTTGCGCAGTGCACGGATTGCCACAAAGATGCGCACGATAATCAGTTCGCGGGCGCGCCGAACAACAACAAATGTGAGAACTGCCATACAGTGGCGGATTGGCACCGCACGACGTACACAATTGCCAAGCACCGGACGTCACGATTCGCGCTGAGCGGGGCGCACGTGGCGGTGGCTTGCGGAGATTGTCACAAGGTGGGAATGGCGGGGCGTACCGACAAGATAATGCCGTTCCACTTCGAAGACCGAACGTGCACCAGCTGCCACAAAGATCCGCATAAGGGCGAGTTTGATAAGCAGATGGCGCGGAAACGAGCGAACGGAACAGCCTTTGGCTGCGAAGCGTGCCACAACACGAAATCGTGGGTAGACATCAACGGATTCGACCATTCGAAGACGAAATTCGCGCTGTTAGGAGCGCACCGTACAGTGGCGTGCGGGCAATGCCACAAAGCGACGACGGCATACGAGTCGCGGTTCAAGGGAACACCACAACAATGCGAGGCGTGCCACATCGACGCGCATGAGTCGCAGTTTGTGGCAAAAGACGGGAAGACCCATTGCGGGGATTGCCACAACGTGCAGAAGTGGGCGCCTTCGACTTTTGATCACGACAAGACGCGATTGGCGTTGACCGGTGGACACGCCCATGTACCGTGCGGAAAGTGCCATACGACGACCAAACTGGTCGGAGATCGAGTGGTGGTCATTTACAAGAACACGCCCGTGAAGTGCTCGGACTGCCACGGAAGCGAAAATATGGAAGAGAAGGAAAAGCGACAAGTACCGGAAGTGCAGAACTAGCAGAAGCCACTGTTGAGAAATTCAACATATTTATCAATTTCCAAATAATTCCTCCACCGCAAACACCCTAAAACGAGAGTTTGACGTAGCGCAAAGACAGAAGTGGTGCGCGGAGGCAACGTACTCACCCCGGATGTGCAACAAACGTAAGCAGGCTAAGCGATATTCATGGGGGGGGCATTTCGAAGCGTAAGTACGGCAGACCATGAGGGATGGGTATTAGCAGTAACGGGACTGTTCTTCATCTGGACGTTGGTACAGTTGTAGGACCCTGGGCACTGTTGCGAAACTTTACAGAGTTTTCCAGCCCGCATTTGGTGGGTATCTTTTCATTTTGGGCCATGTGGTAAGTACAGGCCCCGCGGCGATGGCAACGCCGGGGGTGGGAGAGGCTTACGCTCACGCTGCTCCAGGTAATGTTTTGGGCCCTTCTTGCGTTCCCTGCCCCAGGAATGCGAGCCAGTGTTCCCGCGACAACATCCGTGCACGCTGCCCAGTCCGCACAGCGGGAGGGCACGCGGAGTCCGCACGGGCCGCTGACGATTCCTTGCGAAAACTGTCATACCTCGGCGGGTTGGAAGCCAATTCGCGCGGTACCTGAATTCGACCACAACAAAACAAAATATCCACTGCGCGGGCTGCACGAAAAAGTGCAGTGTACGCAGTGCCACATCAAGCCGGTGTTTACGGATGTGGGCAAGAATTGCGCGGATTGCCACGCGGACATCCATCGTCGGCAGATGGGTTCGGATTGCGCACAGTGTCACACGGTAAATGGATGGGAAAAGTCGACGCAGCAAGTGAAGGATCACCAGAACCGGTTCCCGTTATTCGGCGCGCATGCGGCTGTGCCCTGCGAGGGATGCCACAAGCAGGCGGCCACTGGGCAGTTCCTGGGTCTTTCGACGCAATGCGATTCGTGCCACCTGCAGGATTGGAAGAGCACCACGAACCCGCCGCACGCCAGCGCCGGGACAGCGTTTGCATCGGCAAACTGTCAGGGCTGCCATTCGTTTGATAGCTGGCTGGGCGCGAAGTTCGACCACAGCACGACCGGATTTTTGCTGACGGCGGGACACGCGAACGTGGCGTGCGCGCTGTGCCACATCAATAACAATTACAACCTGACCATTCAGCCGACGGATTGCGGGAATTCAGGATGCCACCTGACTACCTGGCAGCAGACCAACAATCCGCCACATCCGACGGCGGGGCCAGCGTTTGCCGCGGCGAACTGCGCGGGTTGCCACACCACCGCAGGTTGGACGACGGCGACATTTGATCACAGCACGACGGGATTCTTGCTGACGAACGGGCACGCGAACGTAGCCTGCGCGGCGTGCCACATCAACAACAATTACAATTTGCAGATTGCGCCGACGAATTGCGGCAATTCGGGATGCCACCTGACGACCTGGCAGCAGACGAACAATCCAGTGCACTCCACCTCGGGCGCAGCATTCGCGGCCGTGAACTGCGCGAACTGCCACACCACGGTGAGCTGGACCACCGCGTCGTTTGACCATAGCACGACGGGTTTTGCGTTAACCGGCGCCCACGTGACGACGGCCTGCGCACTGTGCCACGTCAACAATAATTACACCTTGACCTCTGCGAATACCGACTGCTACGGATGCCACCAAGCGGCGTGGACGAGCACGCAGACGCTGGGAGGAAGCGTACCGAATCACGTTACGGCAGGATTCCCCACAGGGCAGTGCGCGACGTGCCACAACACCACGGCATGGACTGGCGCCACATTTGATCACAGCACCACCGGTTTCCCGCTGACCAATTCGCACCAGATGGCGCCAGCCGGAAAAGTGACGGCGTGCGCGCAGTGCCACATCAACAACAATTATGCGTTGAATATTCAGCCGAACGATTGCGGCAATTCGGGATGCCACTTAACGACTTGGCAGCAAACGAACAATCCGACGCACTCGACGTCTGGAGCCCCGTTTGCCGCAGCGAATTGTGCAACGTGCCATAACACGATCTCATGGACGGCAGCGGCATTTGACCACAGTACAACGGGCTTCGCGTTAGTGGGCACGCACATGTCACCCACCCCGACGCCCTGCATCGCGTGCCATGTCAACAACAACTACACGCTGACGTCGGCGGATTGCATGACCTGCCACACGCCGGACTGGAACAAGACGCAGACTATCGGCGGAAACGTGCCGAACCACGTGACAGCCGGGTTCCCCTCAACAGCATCGGCTTGCTCTACCTGCCACACCATCACCACGTGGGCGAACGGCGTATTCGATCACAGCGCCACAGGGTTCGCGCTAACGAATGGACACGCGAACGTAGCGTGCGCGTTGTGCCACATCAACGGGAATTACAACCTGAAGATTGCGCCGACGGATTGCGGAAATGCGGGATGCCATTTGACGACATGGCAGCAAACGAACAATCCGGTGCACTCCACTAGCGGAACAGCATTTGCGGCGGCAAATTGTTCGCAGTGCCACACGACGGTGAGTTGGACGACAGCGACGTTTGACCACAGCACCACGGGATTCGCGCTGACCGGCGCGCACACCACGACGGCCTGCGCGTTGTGCCACGTCAACAACAATTACACGCTGACTGCAGCGAACACCGACTGTTACGGGTGCCACCAAGCGGCATGGACGAGCACGCAGACGCTGGGCGGAAGCGTGCCGAATCACGTTACGGCTGGATTCCCCACAGCGCAGTGCGCAACGTGCCACAACACAACGGCATGGTCCGGCGCGACCTTTGACCACAGCACGACGGGCTTCCCGCTGACGAATTCGCACCAGATGGCACCGGCTGGAAAAGTAACGGCGTGCGCGCAGTGCCACATCAACAACAATTACGCGTTGAATATTCAGCCGACGGACTGTGGAAATTCGGGCTGCCATCTTTCGACCTGGCAGACCACGAACAATCCGACCCACCCGACGGCAGGTGCACCATTCGCGGCGGCGAATTGCTCGACGTGCCACAACACGATCACGTGGACCACGGCAGTGTTTGACCACAGCACGACGGGCTGGCCGCTGGTGGGTGCGCATCAATTGGCACCAGCCGGCAAGGTAGTGGCCTGCACGGACTGCCATGTGAATAACAACTACACGTTCACAGCGGCGAACACGGATTGTTATGGATGCCACCAGGCGGCTTGGCAGAGCACGCAGACGCTGGGCGGAAATGTGCCGAACCACATTACGGCGGGCTTCCCCACATCGCAGTGCTCCACGTGTCACGACATGATTAGTTGGCTGGACGGGAAGTTTGACCACAGCACGACGGGTTTCCCGCTGACGAATTCGCACCAGATGGCGCCTGCGGGTAAGGTTACGGCTTGCGCGCAATGCCACATCAATAACAATTACACGCTGAACATTCAGCCGACGGATTGCGGAAATGCTGGATGCCACCTCTCAACATGGCAGACGACGAATAACCCGACCCACCCCAGCGCTGGCGCACCGTTTGCGGCAGCGAATTGTTCGACGTGCCACAACACAATTACCTGGACGACGGCGACATTTGATCACAGCACCACGGGATGGCCACTGACCGGGTCGCATCAACTTGCGCCTGCGGGCAAGGTGGTTGCTTGCACGGACTGCCACGTAAATAACAACTACACGTTCACAGCGGCGAACACGGATTGCTACGGATGCCACCAGACAGCGTGGCAGAGCACACAAACGTTGGGCGGAAACGTACCGAATCACGTGACGGCTGGCTTCCCAACATCTCAATGCATGACGTGCCACAACACGACCACGTGGGCTACATCGACGTTTGATCACAGCACCACGGGCTTCCCGCTAACAAATTCGCACCAACTGGCTCCGGCCGGCAAGGTAACAGGCTGTGTGCAATGCCACATCAACGGCAATTACACGCTGACGATTCAGCCGACGGATTGCGGGAACGCGGGATGCCACTTGACGACGTGGCAGACCACGAATAACCCGACGCACCCCAGCGCCGGGGCTGTGTTTGCGGCGGCGAATTGCTCAACATGCCACAACACGATTACCTGGACGACGGCAACGTTTGACCACAGCACCACCGGCTGGCCGCTGGTGGGTGCGCACCAGTTGGCACCCGCGGGCAAAGTGGTGGCCTGCACGGACTGCCACGTCAACAACAATTACACGTTCACCGCGGCGAATACGGATTGCTATGGATGCCATCAGACGGCCTGGTTGAGCACGCAGACCATCGGCGGCAACGTGCCGAATCACATCACGGCAGGGTTCCCGACGTCACAGTGCTCGACCTGCCACGACACGATTAGTTGGCTGGATGGGAAGTTTGATCACAGCACGACGGGCTTCACGTTGACGGGCGCGCATATTACGACCGCCTGTGCGTTGTGCCACGTGAACGGCAACTACACACTGAATGCGACGAATACGGCTTGCTACGGCTGCCACACAGCAGATTGGAACAGCACGCAAACGCTGGGCGGCAATGTGCCAAATCACGTTTCGGCGGGCTTCCCGACGGCACAATGTGCGACCTGCCACGATACGACGGCCTGGGCGGATGCGACGTTTAACCATGCGACCACGGGTTTCACGCTGACCGGCGCGCACCTGACAACGGCTTGCGCGTTGTGCCACGTGAACGGAAATTATGCGTTGACCAGCGCGAACACGACTTGCATCGGCTGCCACCTTACGGACTGGAATACCACCCAGACGCTGGGCGGCAATGTACCGAATCACGTTACGGCGGGCTTCCCGCAAGCACAATGCGCGACGTGCCATGACACGGTGGCATGGGTGGATGGGAAGTTCGATCACAGCACCACGGGCTGGGCCCTGACTGGCGCGCACCTGACAACGGCCTGCGCATTGTGCCACGTGAATGGGAACTACACGCTAACATCAGCGAATACGGCGTGCTACGGCTGCCATTTGGCCGATTGGAACAGCACGCAAACGTTGGGCGGCAGCGTGCCGAATCATATTTCAGCGGGATATCCAACGACGTGCGATACCTGCCATACGACGACGGCGTGGACCGGGGCGACGTTTAATCACACCTGGTTCCCAGTACCACACCACGGATCGGTATGCGCGGACTGCCATCAGGTGTCCACGGACTATACGAACTTTACGTGTATTGCTTGCCACACGCAGAACGGGGCGCATGGTCAATCGGGAACAGATAATGAACACCAGGGAGTAGGCGGATACGTGTACGGCCCAGAAACTTGTTACGCCTGCCATAAAAACGGCGGCGGGGGCTAAGATGAGAACTTGGGCGGCGTGGTACCAGGCATGGATCTGTATGGCCTGCCTGATTGCACTGTTTTCCTCGAACCGGGTTTTCGCCCAGATAGCCCAACCTTTACCCAAGGTAGCGGTATTTCACGTGAAGTATGTAGCAGACGGAACGGTATATATTGATGCCGGCCGGAGCGCCGATATTCAGGAAGGGATGAAACTGTCGGTGGTGGAACCCCCGGCGGACGGGGTTGCATCTGATGGAGTACGATTCCGTGGCGATGCGCACATAGCGGAGTTGAAAGTAGTGTCGGTGGCGGATTCTTCAGCCGTTTGTGATGTTATGGCAGTGAACGGAGAATTGAAAGCGGGGCAGGTGGCGTTTCTTACGCCAGACAGCGTGGAAGACCGGCACCTGGCGGAAACGGCGCGGGAGTCGGATAACTATCCGATCGTTGTGGCGTTCACGTCGGGCGACCCGGTGGATGAGGAGTTGCGCTCCAACTCAAGCAAGGCAGAACGGACGATGGAATCTCCGGTAGGCGTGATGCGCGGGCGGTTTGGATTCAGTTACGGCGGAATTATGGAATCGGGAATGAACTCGACGCAATTGGGCGTGATGATTGAAACCGATATGACCCATATCGGGGGAACGTATTGGAATTTTGCGGGGTACTGGCGAGGAAATTTCAACACGAGTTCGTCTACGATTCCGGGCGCATCGAACGCGACACTGACGGACCTGATTAATAGGACGTACACGCTGGGATTCACGTACCAGAATCCGTATTCGCCCACGACGATCGGCATCGGGCGGTTGTTCCTGCCCTGGGCGCCGAGCTTGAGCACCATCGATGGCGGATACATCGGGCGAAAAATCAACTGGATGACCACGGTGGGAGCGTTCGCGGGCTCGACACCGGATCCCACTTCGTGGAGCTATAACCCCGACCAGCAAATTGCGGGGATGTTCGTGAATTTT
This sequence comes from Candidatus Acidiferrum sp., assembly GCA_049691535.1. Classification (GTDB taxonomy): domain Bacteria; phylum Acidobacteriota; class Terriglobia; order Acidiferrales; family UBA7541; genus Acidiferrum. The sequence goes on along the minus strand of JBAVNY010000162.1, from coordinate 4,813 downwards.
GAGCGGGGCGACTACGACGGATTCCATCTAATGAGTACGGAGGGGCTGGCGGTGACCAGCATTGCCTGGAGAGTGTCGCGGCAGTTTGCGTTCTTCGAAAACAATCTGTCGTGGAAGAAATATGTGTCGTTCTATAGTTCGTTGCAGGCAGATGAGGCGCGAACCTCGCCGCTGCCCAATGGCGGGAGCAATCCCACCGGCATTTCGCAGACTTACAATTCGCTGCACATTCAGCCGATCAATCTGATCGGGTTCGGTGTGAATTACAATTATTTTCGCCAGTTGCCGACGTTTAATGCGTTGTTAATCGGGACCGGACTGCTGGACAAGTACCTGTTTACCGGGTTGAGCGGGGATGTGCGGTTGAGCCTGCCCAAGCATATTGGACTGTACGCGAGCCTGGGGCAGAGCAAATCGACGACGGATAGCAAGTCGTCGCTGAATGAGGCGTTCGGCTTTACGTTTGCGAATATTGCGCGCACTGGATTATTTTTCGACGCGCACTATTCGAAATTCAACAGCTCATTCGGCAGCGGGCAATATGAGTCGGTGTCGGTGTCGAAGCAAATGACCGACCGGTTGAGACTGCAGGTGATGGGCGGAGACCAGAAATTCAATTCGCCTCTAACCACGAACAGTAGTGCGAAATTTGTGAATGGGGTGGTGGACTGGAGCATCGGGCAAAGATTTTTCGTAGAAGGCAATATGGGGTGGTATCAGGGCACGACGTTGAACTACACGCAATGGTCGACGATTTTCGGGTACCGCTTCGGGGGGTTGAGGAAATGAGCAAGACCACTCACCGTCCGAAAGTAATACTGGCGATTTTCACGCTGCTGGCTGGAATACTGGCATGCACAGCGCTACTGCGTGCACAGAGCCCGAGTGTGGCTCCGGCTGCTGATGGCGCCACATCGGCTGGCGCGCCGGCTGATCCGGCATTCGTGGCGCGGGCCACGGATTCGTTGCTGCATGCGCGGGCACTGGTGGACAAATTTTTCGAGCAAACATCGAACGTAGTTTGCACGGAAGACGTATCGCAAACGATGGTGGGCAAGAACGCCAAGGCGATGTACAGGGAAGAATCGAGATTCGATTATCAGATGCAGGCCAACAACCGAAGCGGTTCGCTGAAGCTGGCGGAATCGCGCGATGTGCGCAAAGTGGCGTTTCGCGATCCAAGCAAGACGCTGCTGATTACCAATGGATTTGCGAGCATGCTGCTGATCGTGCACCAGAATTACGAAGCGAGTTATACGTTCGAGCCGATCGCGGAAGAAGAAATCGATGGACGAATGCTGGTGAAAATCCATTTCAAGCCGGTGGCGGGAGCATCGTCGCCGGCAGCGATACAACTGCGCGACCGCAATTATCCGCTGCCGCTAACTGGGGACATCTGGATCGACCGGGAGAGTGGAGCGGTGGTCAAGCTGGTGTCGTCGTTGGAATCGAACATGGATGATTTGGGGCTGCACAATTTGCGCAGCGAAATCCATTATTCAGTTGTGCAATTTCACGACCCGGAAGAGGCCTACTGGATGCCCGCTTCGGCGGTGATTGACGTGGAAACGCCAAAACAGCATTGGCGGAATGTCCATCGATTTACGGATTACCGGAGGTTCCGAGCAACCATCCAGGTAGAATTTGGGGACGGGAAACCATGAGTGCGGAAGCGAGCGTACGAAGTGCAATTCTGGCGCGGGAGGATCCGGAGCGTGGGCACCGGATGCGCGTGTTTTTGTCGTGGATGCTGGCGCTGGCCATTGTGCTGGTCATAGCGGGCTACGGGTACGACTACTATGGATTGAGCGCGGCGGACCGGCCGTTTTCTGCGAAGCACCAGCTGTTGCGTCCCAGTGGATCGATCGGGATCAAGCTGGGAATGTTTGGAGTTTTGCTATTTTTCCTGATTTATCTTTATCCGCTTCGCAAGAAGTGGGGTTGGCTGGGAAGGCAGGGGAATTCGCGACACTGGCTGGACTTTCATATCGTGCTGGGGACAACAGCTCCGGTGATCATCGCGTTTCATGCCACATTTAAGTTCTCGAATATTGCGGGCATGGCGTTCTGGAGCATGCTGGCAGTGACGCTATCAGGATTTGTGGGGCGCTATTTGTATTCGCAGATTCCGCGCAACTTGAATGCCGCAGAACTCTCGATGAAGGAAATGCAGGACGTGGAAGAGTCGCTGCGCAAGCAACTGGCCGAACAGAAACTGGCGTTTGGGTCGCGCATGGAAATGCTGTACGACTTGCCAACACCGCAAGACGTGGAGCATATGCAGATGATGGTGGCGCTGGTGTATATGATGCTGATCGACATGCGGCGACCGTTCCGGCTATCGCTGCTGCGGCTACAGGCCACCGGGTTCCGGTCATGGGTAAACTCGTTTTTTGGTTTCCGCCGGACGAAGGACTTGAGCCTGGAACGGGCGATCGGAATTGCGCGCAAACAATCGGCACTCTCGAAGAGAATTTTGTTCCTGAGCCGCACGCAACAAGTATTTAACATGTGGCACATCATCCATCGGCCGTTCAGCTATGCATTCGCCATACTTGCGTTGATACACATCAGCCTGGCCCTGTACATGGGCTACCGGATCTAGGGCGGCACGTATGGACAACCTGTTTTCCTTCCTAATCGCTGCGGTGATCATTGGCGGCTTTCTTGCGTACTACCTGAAACAGGAAAAGAAAAAAGCGCTACAAGTGAAAGAAGCGGCGGAAAAGGGGAAACTGCGATCCGACGGCCCGCAGTCGCAGCATCCGCACATCAACAATAATTACTGTATCGGCTGTGCGACGTGCACGATGGTGTGCCCGGAAGGCGACGTGTTGGGGATGATCGGCGGCAAAGCCATGATCATCAACGGATACAAATGCATCGGGCATAGCATTTGTGCGGATGCCTGCCCAGTGGGCGCAATCACGATGGTGTTGGCAAGTCCCAGTGTAGGCGGCGACCTGGCTACCCTGACGTCGGAATTCGAAACCACCATCAAGAACATGTTCATTGTAGGCGAATTGGGCGGATTGGCGTTGATCAAGAACGCCGTGAACCAGGGACGAAGTTGCGTAGACTCGATCGTGGCGCGCTTGGGAGCGAATGGAAAGCCGCGAGTCGCGGATGTTTTAGATTTGCTGATCGTGGGTGCGGGTCCGGCAGGAATCAGCGCATCGCTGCGAGCGGCGGAAAAGAAATTGAACTACCTGACGCTGGAGGAATCGGAAATTGGCGGCACGGTGGCAAAATATCCCCGGCAAAAACTGGTGATGACCAGTCCGGTGGAATTTCCGATGTACGGGAAGTTCAAGAAAACGGAATTGTCGAAGGAAGATTTGCTGGAGTTCTGGAATAAGGTGCTGCATCGCGCGGATTTCAAGTGTAAGACCAGCGAAAAAGTGGAGAACATCGCGACGAGCGACGATGGCGTGTTCACGGTGACAACGGGTAAAGGTGAATATCGCGCACGGCACGTAATTCTGGCGCTGGGAAAATCGGGCAGCCCGCGGAAACTGGGAGTAAAGGGCGAGGAGTTGCCCAAGGTGATGTACCGGCTGATCGAAGCAGATCACTACGTGAATAAGAAGATTCTGGTGGTAGGCGGCGGCGACTCTGCGGTGGAAGCGGCGATGGGATTGGCCTGCCAAGTGGGTAATTCTGTGACGGTCTCCTACCGGCAAGCGGAATTTTCGCGCATCAAGGACCGCAACGCGCAGCGCATCGCGGAATTTGCCAAGAAGGGCAAATTGAAGGTGCTGTTTAATTCGAAGCCGGTCGAAGTTACGCCGAGTGCGGTGGTGATGGACGTTAACGGCGCGAAGCAGACGCTGGAGAATGATTATGTGTGGGTCTTTGCGGGAGGAGAGCCGCCAACCGCGTTCCTGAAAAAAGTGGGAATCGGATTTGGGGTGCGCGATTTAACCAGCGAAGGGTCGCGTGAGGCGAGGGCTGCGAAGGAATTGCCGGTAAGCGCGGTGAGTCGCTGAGGTCCAGCGGCGTTGCGACAATTCAGCTGACTAGAATTGTAAAGAATGTAAGGACTATCTGAGTCCATTTCGTAGTAAATCATCGCTTTGAAGATGCCGCGATAATCACGCGTAGCCTCTTTGCATACCGGCGTGTTGCTTGGCACTCGACATTTCCGCACCTCGCGGTATATTCAGAATGAAGAGGTCGTATGGCCCAGACTCCTACTACTCCCACAGTCCCACCTGCTGCCGCTCCGACTCATCCTGGCCCGCGGAGACGAAGCCAACGAGTGCTAATGCAAGTTGGTGTGCGGCTGCGAGGCGACGACGCACAGGGGAAAGCATTCGACGAAGAATCCGAGACGCTGGCGATTAATGCGCACGGCGCACTGATCTTGATGCAGGCGCGGGTGACCAGCGGAAGCAAAGTCCGCATGTATCACAACCGCACGCAGGAAGAGCAGGAATGCTACGTGGTGTTTCTGGGGCCGGTGCGCGCCGGCAAAGCAGAAGTAGGCCTGGAATTTTCGTCGCCCTGCCCAACGTTCTGGCGGGTGGCGTTTCCTCCCGAGGATTGGTCGCCAAAACATCCGGAAGCGCGCGGTACGAAGTCGACGACCAGCGTCAAGAAATAACAATTTCGAAAAACTTGGTACACTTCCTGGCAATGCGCTACAGATTGCTGTGCCTAATGGCGTTTGCCGGGTCGGGCGCGTGGTGGTCCATCCAGTCAACGGGAACGGACGCGAACCTGCGCAGTGTTTCCGTCATAGCAAACAGCGAACATGACGACAAAACCGTGGTGTGGGCCACCGGTTCGAACGGGACGGTGCTGCGCACCG
>JBAVNY010000161.1:0-1527 GCA_049691535.1 Candidatus Acidiferrum sp. | reverse complement strand
TTGGTTTTGCGTCGCCACGCAGATCAACGTCATCCGCACAATCTGCGGCCGGAGTGTCAGCCCGGCCATTCCAACAAAACAATTGGTCGGAGCTGGGAGGGAAAAGCCTCACCCCTGAAGGGGTGAGCTACAGTGTTCGTGCGGAATCGTCGAATGCGGTTCAGCAGGCTGCCACGACTACGGTCGGACAATCTCAATCCACAAGTGCGGCGGAGCGGGGGCGGATTACGTTGCAGGGGCGCGTTGTGGATGAGGATGGATTGCCGGTTACTGGAGTTCAAGTAAAACTTCACATGGTCGGCGCGCCGACAATTTCCACAGGGACGGATGACGCTGGAAATTTTTCTGTGGCGAATTTAGAGCCAGGCGAATATTTGGTGCGCGCGGAGAAGCCCGGCTTCTTCGTTTTGGAAAATCAGAAGATTCAACTTGCCGCCGACTTGTCTTCGTTCACATTTACGCTCAATCACCAGCAGGAAGTTCACGAGAAGGTTGACGTGGTCGCGTCCGAGAATCGCGTGGAGACGGCCAACACCGCGCAGTCCGACGCGCTGACCGCGAAAGACATCATCGACATTCCGGTGCCCAGTTCGCACGACCTGCAACAAAGCCTGGTGGCGTTGCCGGAAATATTGAAAGACAACTCGGACCTGCTGCATGTGGCTGGTGCGCGCAACACGCAAGCGCAGTATCTGCTGGACGGCTTCGAGATTGGCGACCCGATCAGCGGGCAACTGGATGCGCGGCTGAGCGTGGATGCGGTGCGCACTGCGCAAGTGCAGACCGGACGCTTTGGCGCGGAGTACATGCATCCGGGTGCGGCGGTGCTCAGCTTTGTTACGCCGGAAGGTGACGATCGCTGGCGATTTGCGACGACGGATTTTATTCCCGGCATCAGCATTCAGGATGGTGTGCAGTTCGGTAATTATTATCCGCGGCTCTCGGTGTCGGGGCCGATCGAGCGGGGCAAATTGTGGTTCTCGGAATCGATCAGCGCGCAGCACACGCTTAGTATCGTGAAGGGTTTGCCGTCGGATGGAAACGAGATTACGCAGTGGAGCGGCGATTCGCTGTCGCGCGTGCTATGGAAGATCTCGCCGAATCACAGCTTGCACGGCTCGGTGCTTTACAACCAGACCAGCGATGAATATCTGGGACTCGATGCGTTGCATCCGCAATCGACGACCTACGACTATGCGGGCCATCGCGTGTTCGGCTCGCTGAAGGATCAAATTTATTGGGAGAAAACGCTGTTTGAATTTGGTGTGGGCGCGGACAGCGAAACGAATTTGTTTACGCCGCAGGGAACGGCCCCCTACGTTTTGCTGGTGAACGGAGCGGAAGGGAATTATTTCCAGCGCATTCATCAAGACGGGAAGCGGTATCAACTTTTCGCCGATGCGATTCGCACATCGTTGCATTGGCATGGCGTGCACACGCTGTCCGCGGGCGCGAATCTTTCCAGCATCGAGCTCACGCAATCGGCGGTGCGCGGAGAAATCGAAGCGCTGCGCGCGGATACTACGC
>JBAVNY010000160.1:0-1829 GCA_049691535.1 Candidatus Acidiferrum sp. | reverse complement strand
CAGAGCAGAATGGCGCTGCGTTCGCCGTCTTCGCCCCCGTCTTCGAAAAAAAAAATGCGCCCGCCGCAGGCCTCACGCTTCTTCACGAAGCCTGCCAGGCGAGAATCCCCGTCCTGGCCCTCGGCGGGATTACTCTGGATAACGCTCATTCCTGCCTCGCAGCCGGAGCCGCAGGCGTCGCCGCCATCCGCCTCTTCCAAGAAAACGACATCGCGGAAATTATGGAACGCCTCCGCCAAAAACTCTGAGGGTGCCCCATCCTAGCCGCGCTCTTTGCGGCTTGGGTGGGTATCTCGGACGCCGAAACTACGCAGCAACTACCCAGCCCACTTCGCTCCTGTCTTCAGAACCTGCATGACCTTCGCCAGTCTCCGCTTCTTCGTCTCCTCTTGCTTCGCCCCGGAAATCGAATTCGCCATCTCCTTCTTGTGTGTGAACGCCAGCGTCTCCCACCGTTCCGTCGCCTTCTTATTCTTCGCCAACTCCTTCTTCAACTCCGGAGGAGCCTCCACCGTGCGCTCTTCCTCATCCCGCTCCATCAAAACGTCGACAATATCTCCCGGCTTCACGCCCGCGCCCTGGCACAGAGTCTTGTTCACCGGCATCATGCGAGCATTGCCGCAAGGCATGAGGGACGAGCGAAATGGAAACCCGTTGATCGTCCCGCGAATCGGCACGCGGGCCCGCGTTCCGAAATACTCGATCACGTCCACCGGTGGAGTGATCGCAGCCACCACGCCCGCTTCTTTCCCCTCAATCTTCGCCCGGAACCGCAATTTTTTCTCCGCCATCACAATCCTCCCCGCGCTGGTAAACTTTACCCCGGTAGAAAAACCGCGGCAACCACCATGACGCCGACTCAGTCACAAACTCCAACTCAAGCGATCGAACCAGCCCTGGTTCAGATTCCCGCCGCTTGGTTCCTCATGGGCTCTAACGCCGGTCAGGATTGCGAACGCCCCATCCATCGCGTCTGGACCGACTCCTTCCAACTCGCCGCCACCCAGCTCACCAACGAAGAATACGATCGTTACCTGCGCGCCACCGGCGCCGCGCCGCCACCGTTCTGGCAAGACCCACATTTCAACCATCCTCGGCAGCCCGTCACCGGAGTTTCCTGGCACGAAGCCACGCGCTACTGCGAATGGCTGAGTTCGGAAACCGCCCGCGCCTACCGCCTACCCACCGAAGCGGAATGGGAGCGTGCCGCTCGCGGCGGCCTCGAACAAAAGCAATTCCCCTGGGGCGACGCCCCGCCGCAATCTCTCCCCGACTACACCACGCGCTGGCAAACCGGCCCCGAGCCCGTTGCCCGCTATGCGCCCAATCCCTTCGGCCTTTACGACATCGGCGACAACGTCCACGAATGGTGCGCCGACTGGTACGACCCCAACTACTACGCCACGTCGCCCGACCGCAACCCGCGCGGCCCTGAAACATGCTCGATGGCGCCCTCGCGCAAGTCCTCCCGGGGCGGATCCTGGCGCCACCACATCAAAGTCGCCCGCTGCTCGGCGCGGTCGAGCATCCCGCCCGATTTCCAGTACGCTGACTACGGCTTCCGAGTCGCGGCGGATTGAGTAATTTAGTAATTGTGCAGGACATTGTGTAATTGAAAAGTCTAGTGATTGAGAATAATGGGATGCCCACTTCTCCCCGCCTTTGGGAGAAGTGGGAACGTAAGACCACTTTTGATTTTCAATTACAAAATTACTCAATTACTCAATTGCTCAATCGAGGATCCCATGTTCAACACTGATCTACTCAAGAACAAGCGCGTCCTGATCACCGGCGGTGGCACAGGCCTCGGCAAAGGCATGGCCCAACGT
>JBAVNY010000159.1:0-5040 GCA_049691535.1 Candidatus Acidiferrum sp. | reverse complement strand
CCAATACATTGTCAGGGCGGTGCGCGTGCAACTTCACAGACTCAGGTGCCAGCGCATGGGAAATTTTCGTAATCGCCGAAAGTTCTTCCCAGGTAACCGGAAATTTCGAAAGGTCAAACTGCTCGATGGTCGCAGCGTCGCCAACGATGGCAGCCACCGCTTCGCCCCGGTAGCGCGCTTCCGATTCCGCAAATACCGGCTGATCGGCAAATTGGGGAATGACGCCGAAGCAATTCTTGCCGGGAACATCCTTGGCAGTGAAGACCGCCTGAATTCCGGGCGTGGCTTTTAGAAATTGCGAAAGATCGCCAAACGTAAAGCGAGCGCGATTGTAAGGACAACGAATGACGCGAAGGAGCAGGGAATCGGCGGGCCACTCGTCGGCTCCAAAAATATCCTGACCGCAAACTTTGCGCTGGCCATCGAGGCGCACCACCCGCTGGCCGACGGGTTCATTGCCGTTGGAATTTGCGGTGGGTTCTGGAAGGTGATTTGCTTCTAGGACGGCTTGGACGATTTTGCGGTAGCCGGTGCAGCGACACAGCACGCCACCAAGCGCATCCACCACATCGGTTTCTGTGGGCGCGGCATTTTCCTCGAGCAGCGCAACCGCGGAAACGAGCATGCCCGGCGTGCAGATTCCGCATTGCGCCGCGCCATTTTGCAGAAAGGATTTCTGCAAGCGGTTAAAGAGAGCGGACGACTCAGTGAGACCTTCAATTGTTAGAACGGTGGTTCCGGCAACCTGGCCAAGGGCCATCAAACAGGAACAGACCGGCTGGCCATCGACGAGCACGGTGCAGGCGCCACAGTCGCCGGCGTCGCAACCAACTTTTGTGCCGGTAAGAAGCAATTCTTCACGCAGAACTTTGGAGAGACGAGCGCGGGGATCGGAACTGGCGGTGACCGGTGCGCCGTTCAGCGTGAAGGCAATTTTGTTGGCGGCTGACACGTTCACGCAGCCTTTTCCGCGCAAGCTTCGAGAGCACGTGCCAGCAGCGTTTTTGCGGCGTCCAGGCGATAGGCGGCAGAGCCACGCACATCGTCAATCGGCGAAAGCGGCGCGAGATGTTCTTCGCGCACCAGGGCTGAAAGGCCCTTGCGAGCGGGCGCACCGAGTAGTGCCTGTTCCAGTGAGGAGAGACGCAACGCTTTTGGCGAGCAGGAGCCCACGCAGATCAGAGCTTCACTAATCATGCCGTGCGCGTCGGTGACCAGATTTGCCGCGACCATGACGATCGAGATGACCAGATAACGCCGCGAGCCCAGCTTCAGAAAACTGGATGCCGCATTCTCCAAGCGGCGGGGAATTTGTACGCTGGTAAGAAGCTCGATGGGACGCCGCACCGTTTTGCGATTACCCAAAATGAAGTCAGTAAGCGCGATGGTGCGAGATGCGGTGCGCGATGTCAGTGTGACCTCGGCATCGAGGGCCATCAGCGCGGCTACTCCGTCGGCGGCCGGCGAAGCGTTGCAAATATTCCCCGCCACGGTGCCTTGATTTTGAATCTGGACGGAACCAACCTCGCGCGCAGCCGCTTTCAAGCCATCGAAACCGCGCGGCAGGGAAGACTTCGCAATTTCGGTCCAGGAGGTACGGCCGCCAATCACTACGTAAGAATCCGTCACGCGAATGCCGGCAATTTCCCGCAGGCCGGAGATATCAATTACCGGACCGCTCAGCGGACGATCGGATAGCGGAGGAAAAATGTCGGTGCCGCCGGAAAGGAGCGTGGCACCCGTGGTGGCCAGCGCTTCCAGAGCTTCCTGCAGAGAATTGGGTCGCAAATACAAAAGCCGTCTCCCGGACAAGAGTTTGCTTTTCGGTTGGACCGGTCGAAAAAGCTAACCGATTAGTTCTACAACGGCCTCGAAGATTTGTGAAGCTGTCTTGGTATGCACTAAACAATTGGATGGGAACGAATCGCATTATTCGCTGGCGCAAAAAATCCCCGGTGATATACTCCGCGCAATTTAGCCCTGTGGAGAGTGGTGATGAGACGGAGCGCCTGCTCGTTCTGTTTCGTGTGTCTTGTGGTGGTGTGCGCGGATTCTGCTCGCGCGCAGATATCCGGAAACAATTCGCTGCATGCCGCCGGTGCGGTCTTTGTGGATGGCGGTAGTGAGCGCATCGCAGGTGCGATGGTGCGACTCTGCGATGGCGGCGGAAAAACATTGTTGCAAGCGGCTACTTCGTCTTCCGGGCAATTCAATTTTGGCGGATTGCCTACGGGGAATTATCTGCTGGATGTGGAAGCAGCCGGATTCCAATCGACGGAAACACGGCTGGATTTGAGCTTTTCTTCGCAATCGGGCTTGATCATTTATTTGAAACCAACAACGCAGACTGCTCCGAATGAAGCTGGGGCGACCGGTGCGAGCATATCCGCGCACGAACTATCGATCGCGGAAGGCGCCCGAAATCTATATCGCGATGGAAAGAAGAAACTGTACAACGAGAATAAGGCGCAGGAATCGCTGTGGTATTTTGAAAAGGCGCTGGCGCAGGCGCCGGATTTTTACGAAGCGCGCTATCAACTGGGTATGGCGGATGTGGGACTGGGGAAGACGGACGAAGCGGAAAAGAATTTTCGGAAGTGCGTGAGCGAGAGCCGCGATAAATATGGGAGTGCGAACATCGCGCTGGGAACGTTGCAATTGGATCGTGGCGAGACCGAGGCGGGCGAAAAGCAGATTCGCCACGGATTGGAGCTTAGCCCTTCGGCATGGATGGGCTACTACCAACTCGGCAGGGTAGAAGCGCTGGAAGGCCATCTGGACGAGGCGGAAACGCTGGCAGAGCAAGCGCGGCAATTTGCGCCGGCTACGGCCACGGTATACCAACTGCTTGCGACTATTCACATGAGACAGAAAAATTATCCAGCGGCGCTTGAGGACATCGACGCTTACTTGTTGCTAGATGCGCAAAGCCCAGCGGGAATTCGCGCGAAGCAGATCCGCGAGGGACTTCAGAGGCAAATACGGGAAGAAGAAGCAGCCAGCCGGTAAATTTGCTGATAAAAGCCGGCTGAGTCCGGCCGAAGCGTATTCGGCGCAGTTCTGAGAATGATTAAATCTCTGGCAAACTAAAGGAGGCAATGCTCACCTCCGCAAACTCCCCGTCCACCAAGGGATCAGCAGCGTTTCAATTTTCCGGGTTCCGGCTGTACCAGATCGCGCGCTTTTGTATTGTGTTTTGCACCGAAATGCAATCGGTGGCAGTGGGCTGGCAGGTTTACGAGATTACCAAGCGTCCGCTGGACTTGGGGCTAACCGGCTTGGCGCAATTTTTGCCGGGGATATTTCTGTTTCTAGTGGCGGGACACGTTACGGACCGCTTTGATCGACGAAAACTGTTGACATTGTGCTATGTGGGATTCGCGCTGTCTTCGGCGTTGCTGCTGTTCGTGACGCTGCATGAGGAGATGCTGCACCGGGCCGGATCGGTGAAGCCAATTTTCGCGATTCTGTGCCTGGTGGGGGCGGTGCGCAGCTTCAGCATGCCAGCGAGCCGCGCGTTGCTGCCGCAACTGGTGCCGGAAGAGCAGTTTCAAAACGCGGTGGCGTGGAACTCCAGCATATTTCAGGGAGCAACAATTTTGGGGCCGGCACTGGGTGGCGTCTTGTATGCCACATTTCGCGGGCCGCTCCCGGTGTATGGCACCGCGATGATGGCGGGAGTAGTGGCGGTCGTGACCACGATGCGGATTGAAACGCGATCGAAGCCGCGGGCGCGCGAACCGTTTTCGCTGAAGACGGTGTTCGCGGGATTTCATTACATCTGGGCGCACAAATTGATTTTGGGGTCGATCTCGCTGGATTTGTTTGCGGTGCTGCTGGGTGGGGCGGTGGCGCTGCTTCCCGTATACGCGAAGGAAATTCTGGTGACCGGGCCGTGGGGACTGGGATTGCTGCGAAGCGCACCGGGATTTGGCGCCGCGACGATGGCGCTGTTGCTTGCGTATCAGCCGATTCGTAAGCGCGCGGGAGCGACGATGTTGTGGTGCGTGGCGGGATTTGGTGTGTTTACGATTGTGTTTGGATATTCGCGGAGCTTGCCACTGTCGATGATTTCGCTGGTGTTTGTAGGAGCGGCGGACATGGTCAGCGTGGTGGTGCGCGGCGTGTTGATTCAGGTGGAGACGCCGGACGAGATGCGCGGGCGCGTGAATGCCGTGGACATGATTTTCATTGGGGCGTCGAATGAGCTGGGAGAATTTGAGTCAGGATTAGCAGCACAATGGCTGGGCGCGGTGCCGGCGGTGGTACTGGGCGGAATCGGAACGATCGTGGTGACGGTGTTGTGGGCGTGGTTGTTCCCGGAGTTGCGGAACGCGGATAAGTTAATTCGCTCGAGAAGAAACGAAATCACGGATGCGTAAAGCAGAGGCATCTGTGTGGGTGTCCACGTACCGCCTCGAAGCCTAAAGAGCGGATCAGTGGTGATCGTGGTCGTCGTCGGCTTTGCCGGGGGCCGCAGCAGCAGCGGGAGCCATGGTTGGAGGAGCGGCCGGCCCAACGAGTTCGGCTTTGACGGTGTCGGGCAATTTGTCGGCGTTCTTGAGCAGCACGCTAACCTGCCACATCTGCTTTTCGCTGAGAGATTTCTTGAAGCCGGGCATGCCGGTCATGCGAATGCCACCTTCGACTTTGTAGTAGGTCTCCCAAGCCTCGTCGTCGGTCACACCCATGCCGCGAAAGAGTTGCGGCGGCGGCGGAAACATGCCATCGGCGACGGCGGTTTTCGCTTGCAGCGGAAGGCCATGGCAGACCGCGCAGTCCTGCTTATACACTTTAGCGCCTTCCAGGAAGTTCGGTTCATCCTGAGGAATTGGTGGATTGGGGTGCGGCTTTTTGCTGAGGTAGGCGTTGAGCGCCATATGAGCGAACTTGTGCTCGAAGGGCATTTCCGTGGAACTGGTGGCGACCGGCGCTTGCCCGGTAGAAAAATAAAGGTAGATTCCTGCAAAGATCAAAATCCCGCCCAGCACGATCCCCAGCAAGACCCCTCGAAGCATTAGTTTGTCCTCGCACGAACGT
>JBAVNY010000158.1:0-12492 GCA_049691535.1 Candidatus Acidiferrum sp. | reverse complement strand
CCGGAAGCCCTAGCGGGAATAAAGAAAAAATGGGAATTCCGTCCATCACGGTGGATTCGTACAAGAATTGCCGGCCTTTTTCTTTGGCTAGCGCGGTAAGTTCGCGAAACGCGTGAACCAGCGGCCCTTTGTTCGCAGTAATGGCGTGCGCACCGAGTTCCAGCGCCGTGGTTAAATGATCGATGGCGGGCTGGCCCGTATGCGGGTCGAGCGAACTGGCCTCGAACAGCACGTCGGCTTTCGCGCGTTCCAGCCATTCTCGCACATTGTGAGCGGGCGCAGTGTTGCCAAAGCGTCCGCTTAGCGCGCCGATCGGATTTAGTCCGTCAGGATCAGGGATCCAGCCGAATCGCCGCGTGGCAACGCCCGTAAGCCGCCAGCGTATGTCGTACTTGCGGCGCAACTCGCTTTCTTTCGAAATCAAAAGTCGTACCAGGGCACGCCCTACATGCCCAAATCCGACGATCGCAAGGTTATAAGAAGGAATGGAAAACTCTCCTTGAGCTACACGCGTTACGTGAACGCAGACACGGAAAGCACGCCGGCAACGGCTGGCGACAGGATCTAGTGAAGCGCCGCAAGCTGGCTGGCCGCAGTTGAAATCAACTGTGCCTCATTTTGCAGCACGCCCGCGACACGAGCCGCCGCATCTTCCGCCTCTTTCCACCGCTTTTGCTCCAAGCCTTCACGTACGGCCGGGATGGCCTTTGCCGCATATCCAGTGTACGTTCCCGGCGCATATAGTTCATGTTTGTACCAGAAACGACCAGGCAAGCCTTCGGGCGTGGTGAGCTTGTGTTCACTTTGTATCAGCAATGCGTTCAAATTAGTCAGCGAGGCGGTGCCCAAAACAGCTCCTCCATTCGCACTGACTTGTTCTAACGCCTTCTGATATTCGGCCGCGCTTCGTTCCAGATGTTCCACCGCATTATCGAGAGGCGCAAAGTTGAGATGCGGAGGCACGTCTTCCTTCTTCGGCGTGACCCAAGTCTCCCTGGGATCATCCGTTGCGCCGTACATGCCTTCGTCAAGCTTCCGGTTCTTCTCCTGAATATCTTCGCGCTGCTGCACTGCGAATTTCTCTACCTCGCGGACATACATTTTCACGTCGTCCGCAAAGTCGGTGAATTGCAGCGGTAATAGATCGGCATCCGCCAAACGCATCATCGCCGTTCCCCCCGCCTGCGAAAGGGCGCGCCCATAAACAAAATCCGTATCACTGAAGTGTGTGTACCAGTAGAAATCGTCGTAAATAGAATGATAAATTCCGCCGCGGTCCTCGCCACCAAACTCAATTCCTAACGCAGCCACGCCCGCAAAGTTAATAAATGGCGCGTGGTCAGAACCGCCTCCCAACATATCCAGCCGCAAGTCGTGGCGTTCACGAATTTCGCGGCGGGCCTCGGCTGTACCTGCGTCTTCGATTTCTTTCAGTTGCTCGCGCTTCCACACAGACAGCTTGGTTTCCGGGTCTTGCACATCGCGTGCCACGTCATTAATAAAATGCTCAAACGTGTGCGAGCCTTCCAGACCGAAAAAGCCGCGACTGTTGCTATCTGAATTGATGTAGACCACGGCGTGCTTGCGCAAGTCGTCGACGTGCGTTTCCACCCACTCCGTCGAGCCTAACAGTCCCGGTTCCTCGCCATCCCATGCGCAATAAATCATCGTGCGCTTCGGCTTCCATCCCTGCTTTACAAGTTCTCCCATGGCGCGCGCTTCTTCAAGCACTGCAACCATTCCTGAAGTTGGATCCTCGGCGCCATTTACCCACGCGTCGTGATGGTTCCCGCGAATGATCCACTCGTCGGGTATCGTCGCACCGGGAATTTTGCCAATTACGTCATACAGCGTCGCCATGTTCCAATTGGAGAAAACTTTCAGGTGTACCTTCGCTGGCCCCGGCCCGATGTGATACGTAAATGGCAACCCACCGCGCCAATCCCCTGGAGCCACCGGTCCCGCGATGGCCTCGAGCAATGGCTGCGCATCGGAATACGAAATTGGCAACACGGGAATTTTCGTGAGCGACTGAGCGTCGTTAATCGCCAATCTCTTGGCATCAGCGGTCGCGCCAATTCCCGGGGTCAGCGGATCGCCCATGAACACCGAGCTATCCTGCACGCTGCCTCGCTGCACACCCTCCTTCGGCCGCATCGGCCCCTTTGGGAAAACCTCGCCCGGTGAATAGCCGTCATCGCGCGGGTCAGAATAAATGATGCATCCGATCGCGCCATGTTCCGCACCGACTTGCGGCTTGATGCCGCGCCACGAATGTCCGTAACGCGCAATAATGATCGCGCCTTTCACGGAAATGCCGCGACGCTCGAGGACTTCGTAATCCTCGGGCAATCCATAATTCACGTACACGAGCGGGCCCGTTACGTCGCCGTCAATCGAATAGGCGTTGTAAGTCGGCAATTGCTCCTTGGTCTGACTTGAAGTGGGATCTTCTTTAACTACTGGCTCTTGCAGCGTGGCCGTAAAGTGCGGGCCTCCTTCAACGAGCTCCACCAAGCGTTCCTTTGGAGTGGGATAGAGGACGCTGAACGTCTCGATGTGCGTATCCAAGCCAAATTCCTTGAATTTGGCAGCAATCCATTCGGCATTTTCCTTGTCGTAGGAAGAGCCGACGTTGTGCGGCCTCGCCGAAAGATGCTGCGTGTAGTCACGCAAGTTGCCAGCAACAGGAATGGCGCGAAATTTTTCTTCCCACTGGCGCTCGGCTTTCGAAGATTCCGCGGAATAGCCGTACAGCGGAGCGTCGTCCGCGGTGACCAGCGATTTGATTGGCGCAAACGTGCTGGCGGCAACAAACAGTCCTGCGAACAAGGCAATGCGATGAATTTGGTTCACGGTGGCTCCCTAAACCAGACGTGGATTATTTCGTGAACGGCTTTGAACCGCAAGGGCCGTTTTGTCAGGTGCGATCGCGTCAGGCGGAAGAGTTCGTGGATTTCGTCGAAGTGTCAGAGCTAGGAGATGTCGGGTTCTCAAGAAAGCCGGGCAAGTAGTTCTTCGACGATCGCCTCGGGCTGTTTGGCGACGTCGACTATAATCGCATCGCGCGGCTCTTCCAAAGTGGCAAATTGATCATCCAGAATAGTGGTGCCGGCAAAGTGTCCGTGCCTTTGCTGCAGTCTTTGCTCAATCAGTTCGCGTGAGCCCTTCAAATAAATTATCTTAGCGGGCAAGTTGCCCAGCAGTCTTTGGCGATATGCTTCGTTTAGCGCCGAACAAGCCAGCACCACACTTTTGCCAGCCACATTCAGTTTCCCCAGTTCCGCATGCATTGCGTCCAGCCACGGGATTCGATCTTCATCCGTTAAGTGAATGCCCAATCGCATTTTTTCGCGGTTCATGGCAGAGTGAAAATCATCTGCGTCCAGGAATATCCAATTCAGCCTTCGCGCAAGTTCCGACGCGATCGTAGTTTTGCCCGAGCCTGCGACGCCCATCACCAGCAGAATCATGCGACCTCTTGCAAAAAGGAAAGTTTGTCGCAGAGACATGCCGAAGTCCAGCAGCGAAGCTGCGGATGCGATAGAATCCGGCAACTTGTATAGTAAGAACCAATCTCTCCGGTGAAGACCGAGTGACCGAGACAAAAAACCTGCCTGCATCCAACCGGCGCACCTTACAAAAAGCGGGCCTGTTCTATTTCGTCTTCGTGATGTTCGCCTACACCACCGGCGGGCCGTTTGGCATGGAAGAAATGGTCACCACCAGTGGACCTGGGCTGACGCTGGTTTATCTGCTGGTGATTCCGATTTTCTGGTGCATCCCGGTCTCGCTGGTCGCCGCGGAACTTACCACCGTCATGCCCGTCGAAGGCGGCTTCTATCGTTGGGTGCGTGCCAGCTTCGGAAATTTCTGGGGCTTCCTGGCCGGCTGGTGGAACTGGAGTGCCTCCTGGCTGCTCGGTGCCGGCTACGCCGTACTGTTCAGCGATTACCTTGCAATTTATTTTCCGGGCCTGGTCGGCTGGAAGCACTATCTTGTTTCCCTCGTTCTGATCGCGCTGCTGGCGTACATCAATATTCGCGGCATTCACTTGGTAGGCATTTTTTCCACCGTGCTGGAATTCTCGGTGCTGATTCCCGTCTTGCTGCTGTGTGTCATCGCCGCCGCCAGGTGGCACTTCAATCCGTTTCATCCCTTCGTGCCGCCACGCGTGCCAGCTTTCCAAGTGTTTGGAGTCGGCTTGGCGCTGGGTTTGTGGCTGTATTCGGGATATGAGCAGTGCTCCAGCGTGGCGGAAGAAATCGAGAATCCGCAACGAACGTTTCCCCTCGCCCTGGCGATTGTCGTTCCCCTGTCTATTGCAACTTATTTTTTGCCAGCTTTTTTGTCGCTCGCAGCGCTGGGCAACTGGCAGGAGTGGAACACCGCCTATCTTTCTCAGGCTGCGCGGCTAATTGGTGGAAGTTGGCTGGGATTTCTGATGACCATCGCAGCGATGCTGGGGAATGTTTCGTTACTGAACGCCACGGTTCTGACCAGCACGCGCATGCCCTCTTCGATGGCCGAAGATGGATACTTGCCGCCAATCTTTGCGCGGAAGCATCCGAAATATGGCACGCCCTGGATTGCGATTTTGATGTCCTTGGCGATCTACGCGCTGCTGGCATTTCAGACGCTGGCGCAGTTGCTCACTGTGTATGTCTGGCTGAGGATTTTGGTCACGGTGCTCACGGTGTTGTCCGTGTGGCGCTTGCGCAAGTCGCAGCCCGAGGCGAAACGGCCGTTCCGAGTTCCGTGGGGAAATTGGGGACTCGCCTACGTCATCCTTGCTCCCATCGCGATGGGAATTGTGGCGCTGGTGTACAGCGATAAGTTTGCTTTGAAATGGGGACCGATCCCTGTAGCGCTCGGCGTCCCTGCGTACTTCGTATTTCCAAAAATTAAAGCTTTGCTGGCGAAGTAAGTCGGAGAGTTGGCGAGCCGAACCGCGTCTTCTTTAGGTCAGCCAGTCCAGCACTTTGTAGTACGCACCTGCGATCGGCAGCGCCCAGGTATTCCCGCTGCGCAAGCCAATTGGAGCGCCTGGGAACGGAATCTTCGCGAAAGGATTGTCGTCTACCTCACCGCAAATCGCCGCAGCTAGTTTTGCACCCATCCACGTTGCCGCAGCTACACCATGGCCCGCGAAACCCATTGCGAAATACATCCCATCCATTTTTCCGGCGTGCGGCATTACATCCAACGTGAAATCCAACGTCCCGCCCCACACAAATTCTACCTTGGCATCGCGAAGCTGGGGGTAGACACTGACCATCCCTTGTCGCAGAATCTCGGCGCTCTGCCGCACTGTGTTCTCCGACTCTGGAAAAAACGCCGCGCGACCACCAAACAGCATGCGGTTGTCTGGCGTCAGCCGGTAGTAGTACAGAAAATGCTTCGAGTCGTAGATCATCCGGTTGCGCGGGCTAAGCTCGCGCGCCACTTCCGGCCGCAGCACTTCCGTTGCAATAATGTACGAGCCGATCGGAATCACCTTTTTGCGGAGCGCCGGGGTCGCGCAGGTAGTGTACGCGCCGCTGGCCAGGAGCACTTCCTTCGCGGTGATTTTGCCGCAAGATGTCTTTACGGAGAATTGACGATTCCCCGCATTCTCTTGCGGCTTCACATTTAACACGCGGGTGTGGTCGAACAGACAGGCTCCATTTCGCTGCGCCGCTTTCGCCAAGCCGCGCACGTATTGCGCCGGATTCACACCCGCGCTGGTCTCATCGACCATGCCGCCAAAATAAATTTCCGAGCCAATTTCGCCGCGCAACTCGCCTTTTGGCACGATGCGTAGTTCGTGATTGAATTCCTTCTTGATGCGCGCCGCCGATTCCGCATAGGAATCGAAGTGCGCCTGCTTACACGCCACTTCCAAATGACCGCAGCGCGAAAATTCGCAAGCGATACCTTCGTCACGCACGATCTGTTCAACCAGATCAATGGATTCGAGCGATGCTGCATACATGCGTTGCACCGCCTCACGCCCGTAGCGATCAATCAGTGTCGGCACAGGCAGCTTCATTCCAGTCAGCACCATCCCGCCATTGCGCGAACTGGCGCCCCATCCCAGCGTCTCAGCCTCCAGCACCACAACGCGCACTCCACGCATCGCCAGTGCCCGCGCCGCGGAAAGTCCGCAAAAGCCAGCTCCCACAATGGCGACGTCCGCCGTCTCCGGCAATGGCACATCGGCCCCGCGCGCAGGCTCCGCCACCGTCTCCAGCCAATAGTTGATCTCTTTAATGCTCATGGAATCGTGAGCAGATTCTAGCATCCGCGTGAAGAAAAGATGAAAGGACCGTCGAGGAGGTCAGTTGGATTTCTTAGCGGCTTCACTACATCCATCATGAGCCAAATAATTGTCCAAATCACGCTGACGCAAAGGTGCCTGGTTTGCAGCGTGGCTACGCGCGGCGAAGAACGATGTGGGAGATTTCCGGCGGCACGCCCAGACGCACTGGGGCGCCGACTGTGCCGATTCCACGGTTCACATATAGCGCCGAAAGGCCCTTGGGAGCGTTAGGCATCAGCTTGATTGTCTCGCCCATGCGCTTTGGAGCACTGGGCATCGACAATGGCCGGTGATACAGGCCCGCGATGTAATCCGTAATGAAGCGCGCGGGGCTCAAGCTTACATCCAAAATTTCTACCTGAACCTGGCCACCGTGAGTGTGCCCCGCCAACGAAAGCTCAATTCCTAGCTCGGCCGCGCGATTAAATGAGTTTGGATTATGCGACAACAAAATGTTCGGGATGTCGCGGCGCACCAGCGGCTCGAGATTGTCCAGCATCTGCGTCCGGCGCCCACTCGGCGTACGTTCCCGCTGGTAATCCACGCCAATCAGGTTCAACTGCGCGCCCTTGTAATTGATCACGGCATTCTCGCGGCGCAGCAGCTTCATGCCAGCCTGCTGATACAACCGCTCGGCCATATCTTCCGCGCGCGCATAAATTTCGTGGTTGCCGTTGCAGCCATAAACGCCCAGCGGCGCTCGCAACTGGCGCACTTCGTCGACGCAATCGAACAGCGAATCGTGGATGCCGGTAATCAAGTCTCCGGTAACCACCGCCAGGTCCGCGCCAATATCGTTGGCCATATCGACCGCGCGGCGCACTGAATCGCGATTCATATAGGCACTGAGGTGGATGTCGCTGATCTGCACGATTTGCAGGCCGTCCAACTCCGGGGGCAAGTTGGTCAGCGGAATCTCGATGCGGCGCACTTCATAGCGCAAACGCTCGGCCGCAAATCCATACATCACGCCGAGAAATGGCGCTGCTCCGGCGACCACGCTGGCGGTGCGAAAAAATGTACGACGGGAGGGATCAGGCACGAAGTCTTGGAAGGTGGCATGACGCATCCCGGACGCGGGCACCGGATGGGTCGTCCCGGCAACGGGCTGCTTATAGCGATGCCAGAGCCATTCCGCTCCATGTACCGCCTTGATCAGGACATATCCCACCAAGGCGCTCAGGAACCACAACCCAGCAAAGGCGGCCACTGGCGAGTGACTAGGTAGCAGCCGCCCGTGATCCTGCCGAAGATTGTCGGAGAGGGTGATGAGGATCAGAACCAAGCCGACCAGATACAGCAGCCGCACGCCCACCCGCAGCGGCATGCGCCCCCAATTCGAGGTCACGCGCCAAAGCGTCCGATACCAAAAGCGCTGGGACAGGAAAAGTAGCGCCAGTATGCCGACACCGAGGGCGCTACGTAATAGAATCCAGCTCCAATTCAATGAAAATGGCCCCCTCAGCCGTAAACACTAGGATACCATGCCGTTTGGCCGCATTCGCGTCGCATGCCGTTTCCGTCAACTGAGGCGTAAGGCGCCTTTTTTCTTAAAGTTACCGTCTACTTTTCCGTGAATTTGTCGTATGATGGCGCGCCAGAAAGTCCGGCAAGCTAATCACCGACCCCTTTTGGCTCGTAACAACCGATGATCCGTTGCGTCTGTATTTTACCTAGGGTGTTCTTCTTCACGCCGAAGTTAGTTCAAGGAGAGAATCAATGAATCGATTTCCTCGTTTAGTGGCCTTGTTGTTCGCGGCATGTCTCGCCGCAATTCCCGCTCTGGCACAGGAGGCAAAGAAAGCGCCGCCGAAGCCCGCGCCCAGTCCTTCAGAAGCCGTTCTGGAACAATGGAACGACATCGGCCGTAAGCTCATCGCTATGGCCGAAGACTTTCCCGAGGATAAGTTCGACTATAAGCCGGCACCGGAATCGCGCACCTTCGCCTCCAACCTTTTGCACGCCTCGGCCTCAATGTATTACTTCACGGACACCGCACAGGGTCAAAAGCCGCGCTATCCGGACGATTTTAAAAGCGACAAAATCAAAACCAAAGCCCAAGTCGTGGCCTTTGTGAAGCAGTGCGTCTCTGACGGCGCAGATATGATCAAGAAGAAAGGCGACAAGGGTTTGCTGGAAGCTGTCGATGACGGTTCGCCACATCTTGACCGCCTCTACGACCTCGCCTATGCGCTGGTTGAGCATTCTGGCGAACACTACGGCCAGTTGGTGGTCTATTACCGCAACAACGGTTTGGTGCCGCCGGAATCGCGTCCTAAGAAGTAAGCGCGAAGATTTGCAGACCGCTCGTTGAGAGCAACTAAGGCCCGTCGCCTCTCTATTTCAAGAAGCGGCGGGCTTTTTCTGCGCGCGGCGACGTTCGGCTTCAGCGGGATAATCGCCCAGCCACTCCTGCGTCCGTGCGGTAGCTTGTGCTTCTGCCAACGGCAGATCTCCTAGCGGATTGGCAGTCTGGATTTTGGTCTTACGCTCTACGTTTGCTTCTCGCGAGCGAGCGATGAAAAACTCGATGGAAACATCCGGCAGTGTCTTGATGTCGAGGTCTCGCAGAATCTCCGCGCGCCGCTCCAGGTGCCTCGCTACTAGTCTTTTGATCGGATCGTCGGGGTAGCGCATGCGCAGAATGCACGGATGTCGCAGGTAGTAGTCCGCCTTACGCGCAGCAATGTTGGATGTTCCCAACCTCCAGCCACCGTCCATATAGCTATTGATCGCGACAAACAGAGGTTGATCCGGTTGAAGCACTCCGCCGGCCATAATTCCCGCGAAACATTGTTCCTCTGAATTCGCGAAAACGCGCTCAAACCCGCGAAGTTCGCCCGAGTCTCCCCGACGCAAACGATAATCGAGAAGCCGGGAAAATCCCAATTGTTCCAGTGCGGCGGTGTACTCCGCGAGCTTCTCCTGGTTCAATCCCTCTACCGAAGATGCGCCGACGGGCACGTACTCATTGGTGGTAGAGACAATCGCGACCATCTTGTCTCGTGTTTTCGCGTTGATCTCGCGCCGGCGCCTTCTGGCCCTGGCGCGCCATCCCTGTGCGACCAAAAGGCTGATGCCCAGCACAATCGCCACAAGAAGAGGACCATTGAGAAACTGTGGTGACACGGCGTTTCCTCCGCGCAGACCTGAGCCGCAGCCCATACGCACACATCAAATGATTCCACGGAAATGGCGGAGATGTGCCGTTTCGCGGCATGTTGCGACGAAAGAATTATTGGCAAATATTGGCGGATTACGAGGCGGCTTTGCCGGCAGCACCATTTTGCAGCAGTGCCGTGAGTTGGGCAGGATCATTGGTTGGCGGATGGCAGGTGTTCCCGTAACACACCAACGCTTGCGGTTTGTCTGCTGGTAGGTGCGGCAATGTCTCCCGCAAGGCTCGCGGCAGATTTTGCGTCGCTGCACCCGGAGTCAGCCTCAGGACAGCCTTGCCCAAGCGGAACACGAGATTCGCGGCGTCTTCGAGCGCTTGGGCCACCGGGTCGCCCGGTGCACCAGTAATCACGACTTGCGTGGGATGCTCGGCGAATAGCATCGCGGCCAGTCCATACGTCGCGGCAAACAATCCGTATTGCGGGGCCACACCCGCGAATGCCTCGAGCGACTTCTTGGCCCAGTCGGAATAGCGCGCATCGTCGGTATACGCATGCATTCGGGTAAGCGCCATGACTGCCACGGAATTTGCGCCTGGAGTCGGGGAATCTTGAAACGGCTTGCGGCGGACTTCCAGTCCACCCATGGGCGGAGCGTCGGAAGCGCGATCAAAGAAGCCGCCGCCTTCCGCGTCTCCATATTTTTCGATGGCGATGTCCATGGTGCGTTGCGCGGCGTTGAAATATTTGGCGTCCAATGTCGCCTCGTAGGCATCCAGCAGCGCCAACACGCCAAACACCTGATCGTCCAGTGAGCCGCGCAGCGCCGGTCCACCAATGCGATGCGCAAAGCCTTGCTGCTCGCTCCAAACTTCCTTCAACATGCGATCCAGCGTCTTTACGGCGAATTCTTTGCACGCAGACCGTGCGCCGCTGCTATCGAGAACGCGCCCAGCTTCCAGATACGCCGACACAAACATGGCGTTCCAGCTTACGTACATGGTCTGATCGATGAATGGCGTTGGCCGGGGCTTCCGCGCTGCCAGCATTTTGCCCTTGGCAGCAGCAATGGTCAGTCGCACCGTACTCTCTTCCAGTCCCATGGTCCTGGCAATTTCTGCGGCGTCGCGCGCAATCCACAACACGTTTTTCTCCGGGTTGTGGTGCATCTCGCCGGCTGCCTCCACGTCGTAGTAAAGTTCCATGATGCGCGCTTCATCTTTCGAAAGTGCGGCACGCAATTCCGCAAGCGTCCACGTGAAATAATCGCCGTCATCATCCAGCGAATAATCGGCATCCTGGCTGGCGTAGAAGCCGCCGTTCGCCTGATCCGACAAAACCTCATTCACCCAGGCGATGATTCCTTCCGCGGTGCTGCGAATCACGGGATTTTGCGTAGCTTGCCAGCCGTGAATGTAATTCTTCAGCAATTCGGAATTGTCGTAGCTCATCTTTTCGAAGTGCGGCACCAGCCAGCGCTCGTCTACCGAGTAGCGGTGAAAGCCTCCGGCCAGTTGGTCGTACACGCCACCCTTAGCCATTTTCTCCAGGGTAGCTTCCGCCATCGCTAAAATGTGTTTCTCGCCGTTTTGCTGGTAACGTTCCAGCAATAGATCCACGCCCGAAGCATGCGGAAATTTAGGCGCTTGCCCGAAGCCACCATTGCGAATGTCGAAGAGCGACGTCATCGAGCTGATCTGTGCATCGATCACCCCCGGATCAATCTGCGCGCGCGCGCCGCTAAACGCTTCCGCTTTGGCCACCGCTTCCGCCAGGGAATCAGCAGTTTTCAGCAAATCCGCGCGCTTATTTTTGTAGGCGTCCTTTACCGCCAGCAACATACGTCGAAAACCTGGGCGCCCATTTAAATCTTCTGGAGGAAAATAGGTGCCGCCAAAAAAGGGGCGACCGTCCGGCATCAGAAAGCCGGTCAGAGGCCAGCCACCTTGCCCACTGATCGCGCTGATCGCCGACTGATACCGGGAATCGACGTCGGGCCGCTCATCGCGATCGACTTTCACCGCGATGAAATGCTCATTGATAATTCTTGCGATTTCCGGATTCTCGTAGCTCTCGCGGTCGATCACGTGACACCAGTGGCACCACACCGCGCCAATATCCAGCAGAATCGGCTTGTCTTCAGTCTTGGCGCGCGAGAATGCCCCTTCTCCCCACTCGTGCCAATCGATGGGCTGATGCGCGGCGGAACGCAAATAGGGACTAGCCGAATCCTTCAATCTGTTTTCACTCATGATTTCGTATTGCTCCCGTGGTGCTTGGTTTCGGCAGAATTATTGTTTGATCTTCGATGTGAGGCGTCGCGCGAGGCGGGAACAGTGCCGGCGTCGTGACTCGACTGCTATTGCAACTTATCTCCCGGGCCCAAATCGCGTGGATCGAGCGGCTTTCGCCCTGCGAAGCCCTCATCTTGCCGGTGATAATAGCGAATCCGGTCTTCGCCCAGTTTCCAGCACAAATAAACTTCCTGATTGTCGATGATCGCTGGAAAATCCAGCAAACCGATATCTAGATCCTTAATCACACATCCTGTGGACAGAATCTTTTCGAGGTTCGACTTCATCACCTCTGCCAGGCTTTGATACTCCATACGCTTTTCCGCCAGCTTGGCATAGGGCACCAGCACTCCACCCATCATCATGATACGGGTCGAAACAGCCGCCAAGTCCTGCTCCAGCACCGACAGTTTTTTCCGTGCTCCGATCGCCTCAATCAAGAATGGTTCCAGCTCGCGACGCGCCCGTTCCGCCTCGGTCAGCGTGAACAATCGTTGTGGCTGCTCTGGAGTCTCGTCGCGCTCTTCGTCTTGATCTGCCATGCCATCTCCGTCGTCCGTCATCGGATGCTTCTGGCCGCTCGCACACTTCTGCGTACATACAATGTTAGATGAATTCTGGCCTGTTTTGGTGCGCTTTGCTAGGGCAACGAGATGAATGTGGAAGACGCCATCCTGTCGCGGCTTACCCGCCTATGAACACCATGGTGCGCGACGGTGGCACAAAGCCCGGCTCGTTGATGCGGTGCCCTTCTTCTTTTTCCATCACTACCGACTTGATC
>JBAVNY010000157.1:0-4713 GCA_049691535.1 Candidatus Acidiferrum sp. | reverse complement strand
GCGGCGCATCGCTCGGCGTACGCGCGCCAGTAATTCTTTGGGGCTGAACGGCTTGGTTACGTAATCGTCGGCACCGAGCTCGAGCAGAAGAACTTTATCTTCTACTTCATTGTTGGCGCTTAGAACGACCACGGGAACGGAAGCGGCGTGGGCTTTGAAAGCGCGGCACACTTCTTTCCCCGGCATGCGTGGAAGCTTCAGATCCAGCACCACGACGCTGGGAGTCTGCTTTCGAAAACTCTCAATACCGGCGACACCATCGCCGGCAATCTGCACGGCCAGGCCGTCGGCCTCAAAGAGGCGCTGCAGGGTGCGCTGCATCGGGCGGCTGTCTTCGACAATCAAAACGGTATCCACGCGCTTCCTTCTGGACCGGAGGCTAACTTCTGTCGTGTTCGGCTTCACAAGAATACTGGGGTCTATTATACCGCCGCCCTGCTGCCCTAACTCGGATTTCACTTGCTGGCAGCAGGGCGATACGAATGGTGTTTTGGACTGCATGGACTAGTGAAGAAGATTCAAGGTGTTGGTGGCGTCATCGACAAAAATGACGCCGACGCCTGGCTCGAAGATTAATCCAAACAGCGCCCCGGCACCTGCGGGGTTACCGGAACTATCGAGCTGCATCTTGGCGATCTGCGAGCCCTGTTGGGTGATTTCGGTGACGTAGCCGTCGCCGCTGTTGACCGTTAGAATGTGGCCGCCTTCGCTAACGGTTAGTCCGAGCGGGCCATTGAGGCTTCCGCCAGCGGTGAGTGTGTCACCGGTACCTGCGGAGTGATGACGGGACAGCGCCTCACGGATCACGGTGATTCGATTGTTGAGCGTGTCCGCCACATACAGCACCGGCTCGTCGGAATCTCCAAACTTGGTTTCGCAATCATCGCGATCGGAATGGCTGCAGCTCGGGCTGAGTGCTACTCCGGTTGGTCCGATTACCAACGCGGCCATGTCCGTGCGCTCCGGGAAGCCCGAACCAATCACGGTGATCGATTCGAGCCAGGGCATTTTTGTTTCGGAGACGGAAACGTTGATGCGCACGACCGTGCCTTGATTGACCACGGCCCCTTGTGCCGGCAGCGTTCCGTTGAGCACATTAGTCACGAAAAGCGCTGCTTCGTTTCCGGCGTCGAAGGCCGTCATATCCCAGGGGCCATTGACGAGCGAACCGTAAATTGTTTCGACGGGAGTGCCGGTGCTATTGAGAACGATCAAGCACCCAGCCTGAGCGGTGGCCGCGGTGCCATCGGTGGTTGGCAGGCTGCCCACGATTACCCAGCCGGTGCGTAACACAACGAGAGCAGTCGTTAAGCCGACGCCTCCTGGGCATGGCCCCGGCAGAGTTGCAGCATTGATTTGCGCGAAGAGGCTGACCGAGCCGTTCGGGGCGATGTCGACAATCGTTGTGCCGGTGCCCTGAGCATTGCCGGAATTGTTGAAATTGCTCACCAAAATGTGGCCTTCGGTCAAATTGCCGATGGTGTGATTGACGCGCGCCACGCCGTAAGGATTCACGTCCTGATTTGCCGGGAGCGTGGAGGCAATGGTGCTGACGGTGTGAAGATTTTTTAAGACGTTGTCGTCGTCGGCGCGGACGTTGGAACCTGCCGCTAGAATGGCCAGTAGCACGAGAGAAATTCCAGGTAGGGCGCACACGTTTCTTGACATCGAATTCTCCTTAAGCTGCGATCGGGGTGCACAGCAAAGGTAAAGAAGTCGAGGAATGACCTTGTCAGGGCATTGTCGGGAGAGTGTCAACAAAGCGTAAATTCAGCGAACATTGGCTAGAAACGGTGTCGTGGGAACTAAGAGATCAGTCGCAGCGACCAAGACGCGTCAGGGGCGGTTGTACTCGGGATTGGGCGGTGGCACGTAGTCCATGCCGTATTTGTTTTTGTGGGTAAGGGAAACGGTTTGATTCTCGGCGATTTTGATGACGCCCAGGTTGCGATTTGCGTCAGTGATGGTCACAGTGCGTTTCAGTCCGGTCAGATATTCTGGCAGGCTCCGTTCGTACCAGACGTTCACCTGGTAACGGCCGTCGGGAACGTCGTGGATAATCACAGTTCCGGAGCGATCGGAAAGCCCGAAGTACGGCGTGGCGACGGCGACGACCACGGCGCTCATCGCCGCGTGAATATTGCAGAAGAGGAAACTGACGCCGGGCCGGTCAAACATAACAGTGCGGGTGGTGCCCGCTTCGTAGAGGCCCAAGTCGAATCGCTTGCCGTCGTAGAGTGAAAAAATGTTGTGGAAGAAGGGATCTTTGTTGGGGAATTCGACCATAGTGCCCACCGGCACGATGAGCAGATGAGGTTCAAAGGTTTTATTGCGCTGCACCAGTTTCGGTGCGGCCTGGCGCGAGACGGGCGCGTGAGTTTCTGCCGTGGAGTCGAGAGGCGTCAGCCAGACCCCTACATTCGAAGCATCGGCCGCTTTCCCGGAGGTTTTGGCGTTCACTGTGCCGCTGCGCGCGACAAGGATGGTGACCGACACCGATTTTTCCTGGGCGAACAAGGGCAGACCAGGCACTAGAAGGGTAGCAGCAAGCAAAACGAGGGCGCATCTAGATTTGGCAACGAAATTCATTCAGTGAATCGACTCAAAATAAATATCCCAGGCTTATGCTGGTCTGGTTCGCGATATTTGCGAGACCGTCCAGCATATAAGTTTGCAAGCGGCGATACTCAACGGAAAAGAGTACGTCCGAACGCACCCGGTACATGAAATTCACAAACGGACTGCGATTTCGCGAGAGCTCTGGACCTCCATAATAAATCGCGCTGGCGGGAAATGCTCGTAATTGGCTGGCGTACGGATTATCTTGCCCGTAAGCCAAATTAATTTCCCACTTGGGTTGCGGCTTGATTTTCAACTGCACCCATCCGCCCATCGAGTCGAGCCCACGGACCACGGTCGAGGTATCGAAGATCGGTCCCGACAATAACAGGCTTTGCCCAATTCCCCCACCGAGGCCGCCAACAGCCCGTCCGCGATAAAATTCCGCGGTTAGATCAAATATTTTTCCTAACGGAAGCGTGATATCCGTGATGCCCGCCCATCCATCGACATTGTGCGACCATCCCCAATTTTGCCGCCCGTAATATCCGCCGACTCCCAAGGTGAGGTCTTTGCCAAAGGCTCGCCGCGTCCAGGCAATGCGTGCCGCATAGGCTGGCTGGCCGGATTGTTCTCCCGCAGTTGGAGTTCGATAGAAGTCCGTAGGCGACTCTCCAGTAAATGAATCCAGGATGCCGCCCTGCAACAGCAAGTTAGACGTATCGGAAAAGGTGATGCGATGCTCGATGCGCACTTGTGGAGTCCAACTCCAGAGATTTCCGGTGTAGGAGAGCGC
Organism: Candidatus Acidiferrum sp.; assembly: GCA_049691535.1. Lineage (GTDB taxonomy): Bacteria > Acidobacteriota > Terriglobia > Acidiferrales > UBA7541 > Acidiferrum. The sequence continues at coordinate 1,358 of JBAVNY010000157.1, read as the reverse complement.
GGGAATCGCGAGTGAAGTTAAGGTGGTTGGAGTGAGCGGGGCGAAAAAGAGGCCATCTTGTCCGGCCACGAGCGAGGTGTCATTCCAGTCGAGACGAATTGTTCCGGTGCGAAGCCGCACGATGCCAAACGCCACGCCATTTGATGTATTCGGAAAGCCGCCGGCAAAATCAAAATTCACGTTCGCGCTGGTGTGCGCGCCAGCGATGTCCGGGCCAAATGCTTCGATTCCAATTTGCGATTGGCGCAGCGAACCGGAAAAAGCACCGGAAGTTCCTGGCGGAGTCGTTGGCGTGGCAATCTGCGGGTAATCCAGAATATCGACGGAACCGCGGGTGACAGCGGTATTCAGAAGCACAATGCCGGAGAGTCGCAGGCGATATTTTGAGCCACTTTCTACCTTAGTCTGGCTCTGTTCCTGAATTTTGCCGTTCATCAAATCTTGATTCTCCTCTACCTTGGAAACTCGAACTTCGAGGGAGGTGCCGGATTGCGTCGCTGCGTCTGAGGAGAGTGATTTCATCGCAGGCGTTGCGGGTGGCGCAGAAAGTGAATTGGTCAGCGGTTCGCGGGCATTTCCCAATCGCGCGGCCAATTCTTCTTTTGCCTGCTGCAATTCGGCGCGTAGCTGTTCTGCCTGCAGCAAAGCCTGCTGCTGCGCGCTGCGCATCTCACCCATTTGGGCGTTCAAGCTTTCTACTTGCGCCTGCAGTTTTTGCATCGACGCCGCCAACGACTTCACGTCTGGCGTTGCAGCATCGACGGAATCGTTGTGCGCGGTTTGGCCGTGCGTTACACCGGACGCAATAAGTAAGAACGTGGATGCAGCTAGAACACGAAAAGAGTTCGCAAGGGATTGATTACTTAACATTCTGCAACTCCTTACAGATCTGTTTCGAGATGATCGCCAGCGCGCAATGTCGATAAGAACGGTTGGTCATCAAGACGGAGGATCTTCCTCCGCGTTGTAGAAAATTTGCGTGCCAGCGGCGCAAAGAATTTTTCACACGGTTCCAGGAACCTGTCTAGTAAAAAGTCAGTGGGGTGATTTTCGCGATACTCGGTAGTGCCGCGCTGGAAATCGTAAAATCGCTAGGGAGCAGGAGTTAAACTGGTTTCTGCAAAGAAGTTAGTCATCGGCTGAGGTACCGGCCACACTCTTATCCAGCTGTGAAAAGTATTAGAACGTCCCACCCTTGTTGGAGGCAGTTTATTGGCAGTGCATGGACGACTGTTCAGCCAAATGGTCGGGGAGGTGTTTGCTCGATCTGTTGGCGGCTTAGCTATTTGTGCAGGTGAGCCGAGCTTGAGCTTGGGCCACCCTCCACGTGAATAGCAGCGGCAGCCTGGCATCAAGTG
>JBAVNY010000156.1:0-6158 GCA_049691535.1 Candidatus Acidiferrum sp. | reverse complement strand
GTGATCAACTTGCCGAGCGTGCCGCGGCCCGCCTGAATGCCCGCCATCATGTCTTTGACGTCGTCGCTTAACGCCTGAAGGTTGGCGAGGACATCAGCGCTGCGCTCGACGACTTCTTTAATGGCTTTTTCTTCCGTGCCAGGTACGACCTGTCCGTCTTTGAGAGGCACGCCCGTATACCCACGCTGAATGTTGACGTAGCGATTGCCGAGCAAGCCTTCGGTGACGAGAGTGGCAGTGGAATCCGTAAGGATGTCGCTCTCAAAATGGCGGTCGAGCCGCATGTCAATTTCGATGTTATGCATGCGGTCGGGCACTTTGCCGTGCTCGCGCGGAACAAGCTTGATTTGCTCCACGTTGCCAACGTTGACACCGTCGAGCCGGACCGGGGCACCCGCAGCAAGGCCGGAAACCTCGGCAAGATAAGTCTTAAGGCGATATTTAGGGCCGAAGACACCGGCGCCGGTGACATAGAAGATGCCCACGGCCAACACGCCAAGTCCGACAAGAACGAAGAGGCCAACGCGCAGCTCAGACCAAGTCACCTGCTTGCGTTGCGGCATTTCCGCTGATCCTCCGTCCCGGTACAACCAACCAAGTGCTGCGACAACTATACCTGATTCAAATCAAAAAGCGCTGGAGATAGGAGTCCTTTGAGTCCAAAAGTTCTTGGGGAGTTCCTTCGAAATAAATACCGCCATGGCGAAGCACCAAAAATCGTGTAGCTGCAGGAGCATCCTTTACGGAAGGATCGCGATGAACGCGTTTGCTTTGCGGATCGAAAAGGAAATTGGCAAGCGCGAAGCCATCTTGAACACGATGGGTTGCAAGCAGTGCGGTGACGCCAAAGACGTCGCGCAGACGGAGGATGAGGGTGATGATGGTTTGCGCGGTGACGGGATCGAGTCCTGCAGTGGGGGAATCGTAGAGCACCACAGGCGGTTGGGTGATGAGCGCCCGAGCAATGGAAACGCGGCGACGCATGCCTCCGGAAAGTTCAGAGGGTAACTGGTCTATCGTATGTTCGAGTTCGACGAAGCGAAGAACCTCGGTAACTTTGGGCAAGACCTCGTCTTCCGTGGCGCCATCCTCAAGAAGACGGTAAGCAACATTTTCGCCCACAGTAAACGAGTCGAACAGCGCGCCTTCCTGAAAAACGAAACCGACCTGGCGACGGAATTGAAGCAGTTCGCGTTCGGTCATGCTGGAAAGCGTTTTGCCCAAGACCTCGATGCTACCGCTGGACGGAAGAAGAAGACCGGCGGCAAGTTTAAGGAGAAGGGTTTTGCCGGTACCGGTTTCGCCAAGCAGCACCAGCGTTTCGCGATGCTGAACGGAGAAGGAAATCTTGTCGAGAATGTCGCCTTCCGCAAAGCCGATAGTCACGTTGTCAAAGCGAATGGCAGAATCGGTGAGGGTCTGCGTTGGAGCGAGGCGGTTCGTGGTGGAATCGCTCATAGTGGTTAGAAGAATCTGTCCGCGAGAAAAAGGGCGAGTTTGGTGACGAAAGTGTCGGCTACGATGATGAGGACGGAGGAGATAACTACGGCCTGAGTGGTAGCGCGACCGACGCCCTGGGTGCCGCCGCGTACGTTGAGGCCTCGAAAGCAGCCTACCGTGGATAGGAGGAAGCCAAAAATTATCGACTTGCTGAAACCCTGCATGAGATCGGAAAACTGCAGCGCGGCAACAGCGCGCTCCCAAAACGTAAAGGCGTTGAGGCGCAGAGAAAATACGCTGGCTACCATACCACCAAGCAGACCGACGAAGACGGAGATGGTGGTTAACAACGGAACAACTACCAACGAGGCCAAAACGCGGGGCGAAATAAGTTTACGGCTCGGGTCGGTACCCATGGCGCGCATGGCGTCGACCTGTTCTGTGACCACCATAGATCCGAGCTCGGAGGCAATTCCGGAGCTGCAACGGCCAGCGACGAGAAGGCCCGTTATGGTTGGACCGAGTTCGCGCACCAGAGCTAGCGAGACGACGTCACCGGTAAGAGAAGTTTGCCCAAAGCGTTCGAATTGCGAGCCGGTTTGCAGGACCATGACTGCACCGATGAAGAAACCGGAGAGCAGGACGATAGGAAGCGAGCCGACACCGATATCGTCCATCTGCTGAATGGTGTCCTGCGTGTAGCGCGGCGGGGTGGCCAAATTTTTCAGTGCGGTCCAGCAAAGGAAGGCATATTCCTGGACCTGAAGGACAGTTTGCTTTGTGGCATCGCGCAAGACATCGCGAACGGAGGGCGGTGCTTCGGGAGGAAGGGTCGAGTGCTGCGCAACCTGGGAAGACGATTCGGCCACTGGGTCTCTTCGGCAGCTTGGCGTGAGCGGGTTGAGCTGCGGAAAAAGCGTAACTGGAGCAAGTGGAAGCGTCAAGGGATTCGGAATTGTGCGTCGTAGCTGAGTTGATTACCAATCTAACGCGCTTTCGCAGGTGTGTTTCAGGTCCGGAATAAAGGGTGGATTTTGCCGCCTTGCTGGACGGAAGTGCATGGGGCCGCTACACTTGGTAGTTTATGCTGCGCTTCTATACTGCGGGTGAGTCGCACGGGCAGGCACTCCTGACATTTTTGTCCGGGTTGCCGGCGGGATTGCCTGTGGAGCTGGAGTTCGTCAATCACGATTTGCACCGGAGGCAGCTTGGCTATGGACGAGGTGGACGGCAAAAAATTGAAAAGGATCGCGTCGACGTTTTCGCAGGAGTGCGACACGGCCAGACCATCGGAGCGCCTATCGCCCTGCGCATAGAGAATCGGGATTGGGCGAATTGGGAAAAGATACTTCCGGTAGAAGCTTCAAGCGGCGCCGAAACTGGCTCGCGGAAACTGGTAGCACCTCGGCCGGGGCACGCGGATCTCGCCGGTTCACAGAAGTTCAATTTTCATGACGCGAGGTATGTGCTGGAACGCGCCTCGGCGCGCGAGACAGCGGCCCGCGTGGCGGCCGGTGGATTCGCTAAACTGCTGCTGAAACAATTCGGTTGCGAGATCGCAAGTCATGTTGTTCAAGTGGGCCACGTGCGGCTGGAACGTGCGGTAAAATGGGATGAGATTCAAGAGGTGTGCGCGGATATCGAGTCGCCGCTGCGCTGCGTGGATGCCAGCATACAAGAGAAGATGAAGGTGGAAGTGGACACCGCGCTAAAAGCCGGAGACACCGTCGGCGGCGTGTTCGAAATCGTGGCGCACAATGTGCCGGTGGGGCTGGGTTCGCATGCGCAGTGGGACGAGAAGTTAGACGGCAAGCTGGCGCAAGCGCTGATGAGCGTGCAAGCGGTGAAAGCGGTAGAAATTGGGTCGGGGATTTTGGCATCCGGGTCGTATGGAAGCGAAGTGCAAGACGAGATTTCGTATGACAAGAGCGTCCGCAGATTTCGCAGAGCGAGTAATCGAGCAGGTGGCCTGGAGGGCGGCATCACCAATGGCGAGGATGTGGCGGTTCGCGGCTATCTGAAGCCGATATCGACGTTACGCAAAGCGCTGGGCACGGCAGACATGGTGACGAAAGAGCCGGTGCAGGCGGCTTACGAGCGCTCGGACTGGTGCGTGGTGCCGGCCGGAGGTGTTGCCGGTGAGGCGATGGTGGCACTTGTGCTAGCGGATGCTTTTCTGCAAAAATTTGGAGGAGATTCACTCGCCGAGATGCGGCGGAATTTCGAAGGCTATGCCCAACAAATCGACGAGTACTGAACCCACGACTGCCGCAGCGGGAGTTCCGGAGACGACTGCGCCTCCGCGGAAAATCTATCCGATTGTGAAGTACGGCGATGCCGTGCTGGAAAAGCCCGCGGCGAATATCAAAAGCTTCGATGCGGAGTTGGAAGCGCTGGCTGAGGATATGTTCGCGTCCATGTATGCGGCCCAGGGTGTGGGACTGGCGGCCCCGCAGATTGGGAAGAGCGTTCGCCTGGCAGTAGTGGACGTGACGGCAGGAAAGAATCCGGAAGCGAAGATTGTTCTGGTGAATCCCGAGATTATTCATGCCGAAGGCGAAGTGCGGGAAGAAGAAGGTTGCTTGTCAATTCCTGGATTTCGCGGGTATGTGGTACGGCCGCAGTTTGTGACGGTGAGAGCGCACAGCGTGAAGGGCGAACCGTTTGAAATTCGCGGAGAGAATTTGCTGGCGCGGGCGTTCTGCCATGAAATCGATCACCTGAACGGCATTTTATTTCTGCAACACTTGAGCATGCTGAAACGCGATTTGATCCGGCGCAAGATCAAGAAATTGCGAAAAGAAGGCGAGTGGTAAAGGCTGTACGCGCACGGGTGATAGCGCTGTGAACCGCTTGCGAATTGTTTTCTGTGGCACGCCGCACTTTGCAGTCCCCTCCTTGAAGCAGCTGTTGGCACAAAATGATTTTGAGATTGCCGCGGTTTATACGCAGCCGGACCGTCCTCGTGGACGCGGCCAGGAAATCTCGTACGCGCCGGTAAAAGAAGTGGCCATGGCTGCAGGTGTACCCGTACATCAGCCACAAAAGATCCGTGCACCGGAAGTTGCCGAGCAACTGAGAGCCATTACGCCTGACGTCATCGTCATTATTGCCTACGGCCAGATCATTCCCGCGCGACTGCTGGACATACCGAAGCACGGCTGGATCAACCTGCACGCTTCCCTGCTACCCAAATATCGAGGCGCAGCACCAATCAACTGGGCAATCGTCAATGGAGAGACACGCACCGGCAACACCACGATGCGGATTGACGCGGGAATGGATACGGGGGAGATGTTATTGCAGCAAGAGTTGGAAATCGGCGCCAAAGAAACGGCACCGGAGCTTTTGGTGCGACTTTCGGAAGCCGGAGCGGGGCTGATAACGGAAACGTTGCGAGGACTTCAGGCTGGTGCATTGAAGGGTCGTCCTCAGAACAATTCGGAAGCGACCCTGGCGCCGATTTTAAAACGTGAAGATGGGTTGATCGACTGGACGCGGAGTGCTGTTGAAATTTTCAATAAGATGCGAGGCTTCGCGCCATGGCCAGGGGCCTACAGTGAATTTCGCGGACAAATGTGCCACCTTCTAGGCGCGCCGGTGTCCAACGAAACGACTAGCGAATTGCCGGGGAGTTTGCTGGCGGGAAAGCAAGAAGTGCGGGTGGCGTGCGGGCAAGGCACCTTATTGAAGCTTTCGCACGTCAAACTAGAAGGGCGAAAACAAGTTACAGCGCCTGAATTCGCGAATGGGGCGCGGTTGCAAGTTAGAGAACGCTTGGGGAAGTGGTGATTTGCGGAGCGCGTTCCCCTCATGCATACTCGCCAATTGAACCCTTCGGACATTAGCCGTTTACCGGGAGTAACAACCAAAATGACCAGCACGTATGCAGGAAAAAGTAGACGCGGGATTTCTATCTTTGAACGAGTGAAACTGCGACAGGCAGCAAGTTGGATGTTGGCCGCACAGTTGGCTTGCTTTCCGCTTGGCGCAGTGGCCGGTGAGAAGGAGAAGGCCGCGCCGGCGAGCGATGCTAAGGTGTCGACCGATCCGCTATTAAATGTGCTGCAGAGTGAATTGACTCGCGCGAAGACCAGTTTATCGAAGGGCGACCCCGCGCCGTACTACCTCAGCTACACAGTTTACGATCAGGATCAGATTGTGATCGCAGGCGCTTACGGCGGATTGCTCACAGATTCCGATGGCAAACGACGGTCGGTAGACGTGACGATGCGCGTGGGCTCTCCTGAAATGGATAATACCCACGGACAGAGCAGGCAGAGCGGGATGGTATCGGGTTCGTTGCCGCTCAACGGAGATCCAGAGGCGACGGCGCGAGTTTTGTGGGAGCTGACGGACCGGGCGTATAAGCGCGCGCAGCCGGCTTACTTGAACGTGAAAACGAATACTGCGGTTCAAGCGGAGGAGGAAGACAAGTCGCCGGACTTTTCGAAAGAAACGACGCAAAACCACGTTGGCGAAAAGTTGACCGCGCCGCAGTTTGACCGTGCCGCTTGGGAAGATGAAGTACGACGGTTGTCAGGATCATTCCGCAAATATCCCCAAGTTTATTTCGCAACGGTGATGGTGCAGGTGTCGTCTTCGAACTCTCGCATGGTGAACAGCGATGGCTCGGAGATTGCCACACCGAGTGCGTCCGCTCGCATGGTGATTGAAGCGCAGACTCGAGCAGACGATGGAATGGATTTGCTGCGAGT
>JBAVNY010000155.1:0-2067 GCA_049691535.1 Candidatus Acidiferrum sp. | reverse complement strand
TGTTCTTGCGAATGGGGCCACCGAGAGAGCCGCCAAACTGATTCAGGTTGAACTTTTCCGTGGAGGTGGCAAAGAAGCTTTTGGCGTCGAAATCGGTGTTGCGCAGAAATTCGTACAGCGAGCCGTGCAACTGATTGGTGCCGGACTTGGTGGTGACCAGGACGGTTGGTCCCGCGCGAGTGCCGTATTCCGCCGAGTAGTTGTAGGTGAGCACCTTGAATTCCTGGATGGAATCGATGTTGGACAAAATGGCAATACCGCCCGCGGTCAATTCATTGTTATCCACGCCGTCGAGCAGCCAGTCGGTGCTATTGGGACGCGAACCGCCAACAGACAACGAGAACGAGCCGCGTGCGGAAACTTCGCTACTGGGGCCGCCATTGAAAAAACTGTTCGGATTGGTTTCCTGCGTAGTGCCTGGCGTGAGCGTAGCGAGCTGCACGAAATCGCGGCCGTTCAAAGGAAGTTGTGCGACTTCTTGCGAGTTAATGACCTGTCCGAGTGACGGATTCGAAGTCTCCACAGCGACCGCTGCAGCTGATACTTCGACGGTGGAAGAAACCGACGAGACAGACAGCGTGAAGTCCAATTCGCGGGCTTCATCCACCTGCAACTTCAGGTCTTTGCTTTCGCCGGGTTGAAAGCCTTTGAACTCCGCGCGGATGGTATAAACGCCGATAGGCAGCAGCGGAAATAAATAGTGGCCGGATTCGTCCGTTTGCGCCGGACGCGCAACGCCCGTGCCTTGCGATGTCGCCGTAACGGTGGCGCCGGAGATTGGGGCGCCCGTCTTGTCGGTCACGTTGCCGGAGAAACTGCCGGTTGCCTGGCCAAAGACGGCAGGCGCGAGGCCGAGCACAGCCATGAATGCGATTACCGCAAAAAATGATCTACACCTCATGAGCGAAACTCCTTTCAAGAACAAAACCGTTAACCCCATAGCGCACCCCTCTGGATTATTTCCCCTGTATCCTAGACACAAATAAATTCAGAAATTTGTCAGCATCCACTTCGGTGCAAACCCTAGCGTTCGGCTCCACTTTGTCTAAGCCTTCGATGACGTAGCGGTCGCCGTCCGGAAAATGATGCAAGACGTTGCGCTCAACAGCACCGTGCCGGTTCGCCACCGTTTCCCCTCGCGTGAACTCGCCCCGGGTCTCCACATCCACGTGCATCAGAGGCGCTTTAACAATGGCGCTATCGATGGCCACACCGACAGCGAGTGGATCATACATCGGCGATCCGGTATCACCGAATTTTTCGCTAAGCTCAACCAGAAATTTCGCGACACCGTAGATGAAGTCATTGACCGGGCCATGCGTCTTGCCTAACTGTTCCAGACGCTGGCGGGAGAAAAGTGTTTTGTCGCCGACATCGAGACCCACCATGGTCAATGGCCAGCCAGCCTGAAAGACGAGCTGTGCGGCTTCGGGATCGTTGTAAATGTTGGCTTCGGCAGCGGCGTTGACGTTGCCGCCAGAAATGGAGCCACCCATCAGGATCACTTCTTTGACCAGCGGCACGATGGAGGGATCTTTTTCGAGGGCCAGAGCGATATTGGTTAACGGTCCAACGGGAACCAAAGTGATTTCGTGCGGCGAAGCGTGAACCATTTGGATGATCAGGTCGGGAGCCCAACGCGAATCGACCTTACACTTGCTGGGAGGAAGTTCAATGTTGGCGAGGCCGTTTTTCCCGTGCCAAAACTCCGCGGTGATGAGCTTTTGGAAGAGGGGGTGCTTCGCGCCAGCGGCGATGGCGATATCGCAGCGATTTGCGAGTGAAGCCATACGCAGGGCGTTGTCGAGCCCCTGCTCGGCAGTTACGTTTCCAGGAACCACGGTGAATGCGCGAACATCTAATTCAGGAGAATTCAAGGCCAACATGATGGCCATGGCGTCGTCGGTACCAGGATCCGTGTCGATGATTACTTTTCGTGGCGAGGCAGGCAGCGTTGTGGCGAGGAAAAGAAAAATCGCTAAGGGTGCGAAGAACGGTAGTGTGGGTGTGTTGAAATAGAGCGTGCGTGCTAAGCGCTTCGGCGAACACAATTGTAGGAACGAACGC
>JBAVNY010000154.1:0-9303 GCA_049691535.1 Candidatus Acidiferrum sp. | reverse complement strand
ATCGACGAGCCGCCACGTCCCGGCTCAAAGCTGCACCACTTCGCATGCGGCGAATAAATCAGCTTCGCCCCCGCCGCTCCCAGAATCCGCGCCGCCCCCACAAAGCCTTGCCGCAAATTCGCTCGATCAAACGCCGACAACGAATACCGCGCCACCGGATGGCCTTGCCCATCCACCCCGACGCGTCCCCCGTCTCGATCTCGCAGCAACACTCCAATCGCCGTGGTCTGCCGCAATCGTCCCAGCAAAGACCGGCAATGCGCCGCATCGCGCCACGGCATCGCCGCCACTGCAATCACCGGTTGCAGCGAAGTCGTTTCATACTTCACTCCATAATTCCCATGCATCTGCCGGTGTTCGTCAGAATAAATCGCCTGCATCGTTCCTTCCCACGGCCGAATCTCTTCCTCGAACACGCCACTCACATTCGACACCGGATGCAGATGCAGGTGTCGCCCGATATGCGGGTTTCGCAAGCCCGACCGCAGCAGCAAAGCCGGCGTATGAATCGACCCGCACGCCACCACCACGGCTTTGCACTTCACATTCACGCGGTGCCCGTCGCGCGTTCGCGCCTCCACTCCTGTCGCAACGGCGGCCTCCACGTTCACTCGCTCCGCTCGCGTCCTCACCATCAACCGCGCACCATGCTGTTCTGCATCCGCCAGCCACGTTTTCACCGTCGATTGCTTAGCGCCCACCGCGCACCCATACCCGCAATACCCGCACACGTTTTCCGCGTCGCAATGCGTCACATTTCGCGGCATGCGATCCACGTGCCAACCCAGCGCTCGCAAGCCTCGCTCGATGACCTGTTCGCGACAAGACACTTGGTTGTGTTCCTGATTCACCGAGAGCCGAGCGCACACCGCGTCCAAACTCTTCGTATATTCCGGTCCTGCGATCCACGGTACGCCCGCCTTGGCCCACTCTGCTCGCACATCATCCGGCGTTCGAAACGACGTGCAGTAATTCACCACCGTCCCGCCACCCAGGCATTCACCTGCCAGCAAGCCCACACTGTGATCCGCAGTAGCCAAAAATCCCGCTTCCGCGTACAGCCTCTTAAATCCGCCTAACTCCGCCCCATCGAAATCCCCATCGTCGTAGTAGCCGCCCGCCTCCAACACCACCACATCTTTTCCTGCCGCAGCCAGCACCCCTGCCGCCGTCCCTCCGCCAGCTCCTGATCCAATGACACACACATCGCACGCAATCTCCATGTCACCGTCAGGTTCGAACGCTCGCAGCGCCCTGCCACTATTCGGCCGCTGCACTCCAATCGGGCCCGGATACCCCAACTTCTTCCAGACCGCACCCTCCGCTCCTCCCGCACCCGGCAACATCACGTACAAAAATCCCACTGCTTTTCTCAGCGCCTGAAACGCTCCACGTCTTTTTTCCAGCGCGCTTTCCGCCCAGTCCAGCAGCACCCGGTTTCGCGCCTCCAAGGTCAGGGAACTGAAATTCGTTGCATGCCCTACGGCAAGCAAACAGTGCAGCGACGAGTCCCAGATATCCAGGAGTTGCAAGAATTCCTTGGGATCGCGCTTTCGTGGATTGAAATCCATCGCCTCCACCAATGCTTCGGGCACGCCCATTTCGCTGGCAGATGGCCATCCGTTTTGCGCAGGCGCAAACGTATCGCAAATTAAACGTAGCGCCTTTTCTTGCCGGGTGGAGAGTTTCATCCGCTTATGTCTATGAAGAGTGCAGAGCTAGGGACGGTTCGCTCGAATTATAGAGGGCGCATTGCTGGGGTGAAAGTCGAATCTAATCGACGCTGGGTTTCTCCGCGTCTTTGCTGTTCTTAAAACTCTTGGCCGCTTTTCCGCCAACTTCCTTAAAACGCTTTTCCAACGCAGCCTTGGTAAAAAAATCTGCTGGCAAGTCCGGATTCACGTGGCAATTGTCAAAAAACGTTTGCGCGACCCGTCGCCCGTCTCTCTCTCGCGTGATCTGCTGCGGCAGTTGCAGCCCTTCTTTCGGCTGGTAATTGGTGTACACCGAAACATCTTCGCTGCGTTCTCGGGTGGTCTCGTCGTTGGTGATTACGATGCTCCGCACCAGCAAGTGCGACGAGCGATCCACCGCCAGCCGGAACTTTCGCTCTTCCGCATCGATAATTTCTACCCAATCCACAAACCGCAGATCTACCACCGACGTTCCCGCATATTGAATCAGAATCCGATCTTCCTTCAGCCGGTTGCGCAGCAGGTTGTTTATGTCGCGCTTCATACTTTCTTCGTAGTCCGTCACCGATGTCGCCGGCTCTTCCGACACGCCGCCGCGATCCAGCGTCCATCCTCCATCGGCAGTGAACATGTCGATGATGTTGCCTTTTTTCCCGTAATCAATTCGCCGCTTATCCGGGAACACCCGGTAATCTTTGAAGTCCACGTACCCCATCATCTGCCCGTTGTGCCCGAATTGCGCCCGGCGGCCTTCGCACTCCTGCGATCGTGCACCCAGATACGCTTGCCCGCCCAGCGCCTCCACCAGCTGCTTCAAAATCTGCTTGCCCTTCGCGGCGCTCTGGTCCGGATCCATCGTGTCCGGATTTTGCGCTCGCGCCACTCCCGCCAACAGCAGCGTGAAGGTCAACGCCAGCGCTGCACCGCGCATCCTCAGTAGTTCTCTTACCCGCACAGCACCGAGCCCCCATTCACGTTCAAGATTTCTCCCACCAGGAAGTTCGAAAGCTCCGATGCCAGAAACAAGATCGGCCCCGCGATTTCTTCCGCCGTCGCCGCCCGCCCGAGCGGAATCACCGTAGACGCCATCTTCTGCCCCGCCTTCGATTCCAGCACTGCGTTCGACATGTCCGTCGCCACCCAACCCGGCGCCACGCTATTCACTAATATTCCGTGCCGCGCCAGTTCCGCCGCCAGCCCCTTGGTCAAACTGATAATCCCGCCCTTCGACGCTCCATAGTGCGTATGCAGCGACTCTCCGCGCTGGCCCGCCGTCGAGCTGATCGGAATAATCTTCCCGCCCTTTTGTTTGATCATGTGCGGCACCGCAAAATGAATTATCGAATACACGCTCTTCAAGTTGACCCGAATCATGTCGTCCCACTGCTTTTCCGTCATCTTCTCGATTGGCAGATCTTCCAGGTTCCACACGCCCGCGTTAGGCACCAGAATATCCAGCCGCCCCAGCCGTGCGATGCAATGCTCCACCAGTTTCTTGTTGTCGAGATGCTTTCCCGCGTCCGCCTTGAACGCTTCCACGCGCGTTCCGTGCTTCGCGGCTTCTTGCTCCACCTGCTTCGCGGCGTCTTTTGCGGAGTTGTAGCTGAACACCACGTCCGCCCCAGCCTGCGCAAACAGTTTTACCGCGGCCGCACCAATGCCGCGTGAGCCTCCGGTGATGAGTGCCGCCTTACCTGCCAGTGAAATCATGATTCCCCCAGTTCAGATGAACAAACTCGTTGTTTCGGTTGGATCGCGTTTACGCCTTTTCAGCGCTTAAACTGCGCGTCGTCTGCGCAGCTTTCACGAAGTCCGCAAACAGCCTCTTTGCCAGCGGATCGCCGTCCATGCGCTCTGGGTGCCATTGCACGCCTACCACCCAATTTCCTTGGCCCGTCCATTCCACACTTTCCACAATCCCGTCGTGGGCCACGCCCGTCACCTTCATATCCTTGCCAGGCTTCTCAATCGATTGGTGGTGCGAGCTGTTGATCTTTGCATCCGTCTTGCCCGCCAGTTGCGCCAGCCTACTTTCTGGTTCGAACCGCACCGGATGCTCTGGATCCTTTTTCCGCCGCAACCATGGGAGATCCGTCTTGCGATGCGCCACCTTCGTCCCCGTAGCAGTTTTCAGGTCCTGAATCAGCGTTCCGCCCATGTACACATTCAGAAGCTGGCATCCATAGCAGATTGCCAGCACCGGCTTCCCCTCCGCAAACGCATGGTCCAGGATCGCCCGGTCGGTACGCTCGCGCGCCACATCCGCTGGCGCAGACTTGCCTTGATTCACGGTGCCATATTCCTTGGGATCGACGTCCGCCCCGCTTCCCGGCAGCACAAACCCCTGCAACTCCCTCAATTGGCTCCGCAGCGCGTCAGGAGCGCTCAACGGCAGCACCACCGGCTCGCCGCCAGCCTCCAGCACCGCCTTCTCGTAGTTCCTCGGCACCGCCCCTTTGGTCTCGTCCTCAGACGTACTCCAAGGGATGCCAATCCGCGGCCTGTTTAGTCTCTGAGGGATCATGAAACCCAGCATCCTACCACCCCCCAAACCACCCCGGCAACCCGCCTTGATGTGTTGCCTTGATGTGTCCACAAATTCGGCCATAAGTTATAAATGGAGCGCTATACTTCCTCCACAGATCCCGAGGAGGTGGCGTGGAATCTTTCGGTTCTAGAGCCGCTATTCTAGTTGTTGGCCTGTTTGCGAGCCCACTTCTCGCAACGTCAGCGAGATCGCCGATTGAAACAGTCCCTCATCCGCCTCCGCCCCTTGCGAGTCTCGTGAACCTAGGTCAATTAATAGATGACCAATCACAGACCTATTACGCCCACGCTCACCCTTATCTGGAGAAGTCTTTGGAGCAGCTTGTCCAGGGAATTCCCGAGCTCGCCGGCATTCAACCCGCTGCGGATCAGCGAGCGCTTCCGGAAATCCTCGCGAAGACCGGCGAACGCGTAAGGGTCTTCTTTGATGATATCGTCGACTTGCTTGCCCATGAAGACATCGATGAGGCGAAGTTGAATAACAAGGGAGATGTTCGGGGAAAGCAGCATCTGCGCTACGACTATCTGATCATTTTGCACCGCCAGGAATTGCCGCCGAGGGTGGAAGAATATCGCATGGATCAATTTGGCAGCCGCACCGAGCCTGAAGGTTTCGGAAAGGGTTTCGCCATCACCTCAGGCTTCGCCTTTAAATGCATCCATTTCCTTCCCGATTTGCGCCCGGATTCGACGTTTCGCTATTTAGGCGACGAACTTGTCGGTTCGCGTGACACCTACGTGGTGGCATTCGCACAACGGCCCGGCCATTCCACCAATATGGATCGAGTCACCGGAGAATGGGGAACCCTCTCCGTTTTGGTTCAAGGTATTGCCTGGATCGATAAGACCAGTTACCAAATCGTTCAGTTGCGTACCGACCGATCTTCTGGCGCCCCGCAGCGAGATCGGGCTCAACCAACAAACCACGCTAATCAATCTCGATCCCGTGCGCCTTCCTGACCTCGACACCACATTTTGGCTACCGGCGAAAGTGAGCGTTTACGCAAACTTTCGTGGCCAAACCTTTCGCAACGAGCATCGTTATGCCCACTACCGGCGTTTCCATGTAGCGGTGAAGATGCTTTAATAGTGCCGGTGATTTTTTGTTTCGCACCGAGACCAGGCGCAACCCGGTTTAGGCTCTTTTGGCGAAAGCTTCGGGCGACGCCTGCTCCAGGCAATACTCCGCCCGATGAAAGAATTCCGGTAATTCCGCCAGCCGCTGTTGCAACTTCTCAAACTTGTCCGCCCGCACTGTCACATGTCCAACCTTGCGACCCGGCCGCGGTTCTTTGCCGTACAGATGCAAATGTACGTTTGCCACTTTCAACACTTCGGCAGCTTCCGGTAACTCGCCTATCAAATTCACCATCGCCGAGTATCCCATCGCCGCCGTCGAGCCCAGCGGCAATCCCATCACCGCGCGCAGATGGTTTTCGAACTGGCTGGTCTCCGCCCCCTCAATACTCCAATGCCCCGAATTGTGTACCCGCGGCGCCATCTCGTTCGCCAGCAGCTTCCCGTCTACCTCGAAAAACTCAATGCACAGCACCCCCACGTACACCAGCGCCTCCAGCACCTTCCTCGTCGCACTCACCGCCTTTTCTTGCAGTTCTGCCGTCAAGTTCGGCGCCGGCGCCATCGACAACCGCAATATCCCACCGCGATGATGATTCTCAATCAACGGGTAAAACGCCATTTCGCCCGTGCGCGCCCGCACTCCGAGCATCGATACCTCGCGCGTAAACTCCACAAACTTCTCCAGCACCAGCGGCACTCCCGGCAATTCCGCCCGCACCTTCTCCACGTCCGCCGCCGTACGCAGCAGCCACTGGCCTTTGCCGTCGTATCCCATCCGGCACGTCTTCAGCACCGCTGGCAGTCCAATGCGCCTCACGGCCGCATCCAAAGCCTCCTCCGCCGATCCAACTTCCGCAAACTCCGCGGTCCCAATCCCTAGCTTTCGAAATAGCTGCTTTTCTCGCACCCGGTCTTGCGCTTCTTCAAGGGCCGCCGCGGGCGGATACACTGGTACGCGCTCCGCCAAAAATCGCGCTGCATCCACCGGCACATTCTCAAACTCGTAGGTCACCACTTCCAATCCGTTCGCAAATTTCTCGAGCGCCTGCTTATCGTTGTAGTCCGCGGTCACGCGACCCGCGATGCGCCCCACCGGCGCATCCGGCGACGGGTCCAAAAACCGGAAGCGCATCCCCATGGGATAGCCCGCCAGCGCCAGCATGTACCCCAGTTGCCCGCCACCCAATATCCCAATCGTCATTTCCGTTTCTTCCGTGCAGTTCGTTCCGCTTTCGGTCCCTCGGCAACACTCGCACCGACTACCTCACCCACCAGCGCCGCCGGATCAGGTATCGCCAACACCTTCTCTGTCTGTGTTTTCCGGAATTTCCTCAGTGCTTCGCGAATCTCACCGTGCTTCACTCCCAAAATCGCTGCCGCTAGCAGCGCCGCATTAATCGCCCCCGCCTTCCCGATTGCCAGCGTACCCACCGGGATCCCTCCCGGCATCTGCGCAATCGACAGCAGCGAGTCCAGCCCCTTCAGCGCTTTCGATTCCACCGGCACCCCCAACACGGGCAGTACCGTCTTCGACGCCGTCATTCCCGGCAAATGTGCCGCGCCTCCTGCTCCCGCGATAATCACTTCAATCCCGCGACCTTCCGCCGCCGCCGCATATTCAAACAGCAAATCCGGCGTCCGGTGCGCAGAAACAACCCGCGTCTCAAACGGCACGCCCAGCGCCTCCAGTGTCTTCGCCGCGTGCTCCATCGTTTCCCAATCCGACGTCGACCCCATAATCACGCCAACCAGCACATTGGCCTTCGCCACGCCACTCGCCCCGTCTCTCATAAACCTCAACTTTCCACTCTCAATCGCTTCGTAGCCCGTCTGGTCAGGCAGAGCGTCAGGGCACGGCTTCAGCCGTGCCGCTAAAATCCAAGTCGTACTCCGCGGCTTTAGCCGCTGAGGTGGCTTTTGCCCCCGGGGACGTCGACCCACCACGCGCCTTTCGGCACCTCAAAAACAGAACGCCGGCCACCAGGCCGGCTCTCATCCCACACAATTCCTCTATTCTATGTCCGTTTTCACTTCGACGCGACTTTTCTCCGTTCCTTCCACGCCTGCCTCAACTGTCCCACCAGATACAACGAACCCGTGATGAACACCGCATCCTCAGTCCCCGCTTTCGTCAGCGCCGCCTCCATCGCCTCTTCCGCATCTGCGTGCACCGAATACTTTCCCGCATGGTGGCCCGCCATGTTCGCCAACTGTTCCGCGCTTATCGCTCGCGGATTGCGCGGCGCCGTAAACAGCACCTCATGCGCGTGCGGGAACAGCATTCCCGTCACTTCATCAACGGCCTTATCCCGCATCGCTCCAAACACCATGAACACCTTGCGCCCCTGAAAATTCTCCTCCAGAAAACGCGCCAGTTCTCGCGCCGCCCCCGGATTGTGAGCCCCATCCAGGTAAAGGTCCGGCTGCTCCTGCAATCGCTCCAGTCGCCCCGGCCATTGCGCCGTCGCAATCCCGCGCTCGATATTTCCGCTGCTTACCTGATACCCGCGATCCTGCAGCACCTGTGCTACCGCCACCGCATTCATCGCGTTCTTCAGTTGAAATTGTCCGCGCAATTGCAGCTTCAACTCATAGGTACGCACGCCGCCGATGTCACTCACTGTCGCTCGCACGCGACCATCTTCCATCCGTTCGTTTTCCACTTGAAACACGGCCCCGGGCTCCGTCACCGGACAATACAGCTCTGCCGCCCGCTGTAACAAAACCTCTCGCGCTTCTGGATATTGCTCCGCAATCACCGCTGGCACTCCATGCTTCAAAATTCCAGCCTTCTCTCCGGCGATTTCTCGCAGCGAATGCCCCAAAAAATTCTCGTGATCGAAATCAATCCGCGTCACCACCGATACCACTGGCGTAATAATGTTCGTTGCGTCCAGCCGTCCGCCCAGTCCCACCTCTATCACCGCAAAATCCACCCGCTCTCGCGCAAACGCCTCAAACGCCACCGCCGTCACGCACTCAAAATAGGTCGGGTGCACCCGCAGTTTGCCCTCCGCCAGCAATTCTTCAAGCACCCCATGAACACGGGTAAACATCTCGGCAAATAATTCGTCACTGATCTCTTCTCCGCCAATCCGGATCCGCTCATTGATTCGCTCCAGATGCGGCGAAGTGTTTAGTCCCGTCCGGAATCCCGCATCACGCAAAATCGATTCCAGAAATGCTGCGGTTGATCCTTTTCCATTCGTTCCCGCAATATGTACCGTCGGGAACGCGCGATCCGGCCTTCCCAGCCGTTCCAGCAACACTGTTATGTTTTCCAGATTGAATTTTGCCGCCGCTGCTTGAGTAGGAGCCGCCAATTCACGGCCTAGCGACAGGAGATACCGTACCGCTTCTTCGTAATTCATTTTACGACTGCAGTAAATCGAGCGTAGTCGAAATGAAGCTCTTCATATCTTTGCGGTGCACCACCGCGTCCAGGAATCCGTGCTCCAGCAAAAACTCCGACCGCTGAAATCCTTCCGGCAATTTCTGCCGGATCGTCTGCTCAATCACCCGCGGCCCGGCAAATCCGATCAACGCCCCTGGCTCCGCGATATTCAAATCGCCCAGCATCGCAAAGCTCGCCGTCACGCCGCCCGTCGTCGGGTCGGTCAGCACCGAAATGTACGGCAACTTCTCCGCGTCCAGTCGCGCCAGCGCCGCCGACACTTTCGCCAGTTGCATCAGACTGATCGTTCCTTCCATCATCCGCGCGCCGCCCGAGCAAGACACCACAATCAACGGTTGCCTGGTGTCCATGGCCATCTCGATCGCGCGCGTTACTTTCTCCCCAACCACTGCGCCCATCGATCCGCCAATAAATCCAAATTCCATCGAGCAGCAGATCACCGGCCTGCCATTCAGCTGCCCCTCGGCCGTAATCACCGCGTCGTTCATTCCTAATTTTTTCTGCGCATCCTTAATTCTTTTCGCGTACGGCTTGGTATCCACGAATTTCAGCGGGTCGGTCGAAACC
>JBAVNY010000153.1:0-3808 GCA_049691535.1 Candidatus Acidiferrum sp. | reverse complement strand
GGTCGGTACGCTCAGCCAACCTTGCGGCAATGTGAACGGCACGGCTCGCACCATCGCCGATCCAGAAGCGTTTTTTACCGCCGATGTGGCTGGCGAACCGGTGGTAATTGTCCGCGACAAAGAGGGGATTCTCCGCGCCTTCAGCAATGTTTGCCGGCATCGTGCTGGACCAATCGCTCAGGGCAAAGGCTGCCGCCATGTGTTTCAGTGCGCCTATCACGGCTGGACCTACACGTTGGATGGTCGGCTGATCGGCACGCCCGAAGTGGATGGCGTGGCTTTTTTCGAACGCTCCACCATGGGCATGGTGCCGCTGCGACTGGAAACATGGGAGCAATTTCTGTTCGTTAATTTCGACCCAGATGCCCCGCCACTTTCCGCATTCCTTGGCAATATTCCGGAGCTTGCCAAAGAATTTTCCTTCGCTGGTATACAACTCGCCGAGCGCCGCGACTACTTCGTTGATTGCAACTGGAAGGTCTACGTCGACAACTATCTCGACGCTTACCACATCCCCATCGTGCATCCTGGCTTGATGAAGGAAATTGACTACCCAAAGTACCGCACCGATGCGTTTCGCTACCATTCGCAGCAGCTAGGTCCAGTCAAAGCGTTGAAGCCGAATGACACTGAGCAACGCGTATACCCGCCGGGACTGGGCTTAAAAGACGCTTTGTACTTCTGGGTGTTTCCAAACCTCATGCTCAACATCTATCCCGACAATATTCAGCTCAATTTAATCGTGCCCATTTCCCACGACAAGACACTGACCATTTTCGAATGGTATTTTCACGATGCGGCATCAGCAAAGGTGCGCGAACGCGTGAAAACGGTCACCGGTTTCAGCGAAGAAGTGCAACAAGAAGACATCAGCATCTGCGAAGCTGTGCAGCGTGGCCTGCGTTCGTCCACCTACGATCGTGGCCGCTATTCCGTAAAACGTGAAAATGGCGTGCACCACTTCCACATGCTGCTCAGCGAGTTCCTCGGCTAAAAGAAGGCTGCCACCTTGCAAGCATGGCAGCCCAGTTTCCAAACCGATTCTAAACTTCCTATGGATGAGCTGGGGCAGGCTGTTGCGACGGCGCTGGTGCGGGTGCCGGCTTGTTAAAGTCAAAATTCACCTTGGGAGCTTGCCGCGCACCCTCTTCCGTCTTGAAGTATGCATCGTTGCGCGGGAAGCCCGCCATCCCCGCGATCACGCTATTCGGAAACAGCGATATGTACGTGTTGTAGTCCTGCACCGTATCGTTGTACCGCCGGCGTTCCACCGCGATGCGATTTTCCGTCCCTGCCAATTCGTCCTGCAAGCGCATGAAATTTTCGTTAGACTTCAGCTGCGGATAATTTTCCACGATCACCAGCAAGCGGCTCAACGCCGAGTCCAACTGACCGTTCGCTGCGATCTTGTCCGAAGGATTTTTCGCGCCAATCAAGGCAGCGCGCGCCGCAGCGATATCCCCGAAGACGGTCTGCTCCTGCACCGCGTAGCCCTTCACCGTCTGCACCAAATTGGGGATCAGGTCAGCGCGCCGTTGCAGAACTACGTCCACCTGCGCCCACGCCGCGTTTACCGATTCTCTTTTAATCGCCATCTGATTGCGCCGGCCCACATACATGCTGCCAAAAATCAGTCCAACTACCAGAAGCACTACCAACAGCAAAATGACCGCTTTCATAGCCGCCACCTCGTTTGAGATTGAAATTCTACGATGGCACCCGTTGCCACTGTTTCTTCGGAACCGCCCCATCCAGCTTTAGAATCACTTTTTCCAGCGCTCGCATGTAGTCGTCGTACACCGCCACGGAATCCTCGCTCGCCCCATCTTTTTCGCGATAGTCATACACGCGCGCAAACGCACTGGCACTCACCCCAGTCGCGCTCTCGATTTTCGCAAAAAGCTTGCGGGCATCGTCCGGCGCATCCTCGCCCAAAGCAATTAGCGTGTGGCGCAGCAACGCCACCGCGCCGGAAATAGTGCGTTTCAAAACACGCACGAATTCCAGTTCGCTTTGACCCACGTGCACAATGTGCTGCCGCAACCGTAGAAGCAGCAAGCGCAACTCGTGTTCCACTTCCACGCGGTGCAGGTTCATGGGAATTTCCAGGTCCTTTACCACGTCCGGTCCGTACAAGACGCGGTGCGCCATCTTTACATCCAGGCTCTCAATGGCAAACACGTCGGTAGAGCGTCGCAACTCTTCGGTCACAAAGAATAGCGGCGCAGGTTCCTTCAGTTCCTTGGTCCACCACGCCACCACTGGCGACACGCGCTGCAATTCATCCACATTTATCGTCACCAGCGTGCACAACAGATTGAGATCCGAAGACCCTGGCCGGTAGTCGCCGCGCGCGCCCGAACCATAGAGAATCACCGACTCCAGGTTCTTCCCGGCCGCTTCTTTCATGCGACTCACAAACTCGTTTAGTTTTCCTTCCATCGCCGCACCTATCTTCCCAGACTTCCGAAGCTACCAGCTACCGCCCGCACCCCCGCCTCCGCTACCACCGCCCCCAAAGCCACCGAAGCCGCCTCCGCCTCCACCCCAGCCACCACCGCCGCTCGAGCCGCCCCAGCCTCCGCCCCGCCGTCCTCCTGCCATAGTGCCAATCACTGGCCCGATCCACCATCCACTTCCCATCCCGCCGCCCCGCGATGATCCACCACGCCCCGAGAACACTACCAACAAAATGATTCCCAAAACTATCCATACCCAGATGCTACCCGCACCATCATCATTTGATGGCGGGGCCTGCCGCACCCGCGGCAGCCCGGTAAGTGTTACACCTTTGTCGTCAGCGATGTATTTGGCCAGCCGCGAAGCCGCCGCCACGATGCCACCGCTGTAATCGCCTTTTCGAAAATAAGGAGGCAGCAAACGCCCCGCATCTCCAGCGCGCGCGTCGTTGATAATTGGTTCCAGCCCATAGCCAACTTCAGTCCAATATTTTCGTTCGTTTGGCGCGACCAGTAACAGGACTCCGTTGTCCTGCTTCTTTTGCCCCACGCCCAGTTGCTTGAACAGGTTATTGGCATACGGTTGGACTTCGGTGCCGCCCAGCGACTTCACGGTAACAATGGCCATCTGCGCGCCGGTTTTTTGCTCCAACTCCGTGGCCATAGCTTCCAATTGCGCTTTTGCTTGTGGCTGGATGATTCCCGCGAGGTCAGTAACGTAGCTGGTCGGACGAATCTGCTTGATGTCTTCTGCACGCGTGACTGCAATCACGCATAGGACGAGACACAAAACACCGAACGCGCGCAGCTGTGCAGTTCGCTTCATCAGGATTCTATTCGTTAGTACGTTCACTCCCTCGCATTAATTTCAGGAGTCGAAGATCTTTGCGCGGTAATCCGGGCGGAAACCAGAGCAGGCTGCGGATAGCGACGCAGCCACTGCGCGAATTCTCTCACAAAAGCGGCGCAAAAATCCCCACGGAAATTTCACCTAATGAATTCCATATTCAGCGCGCGCGACTTGCGGGATACCAGATTTCCGGAACCGCCCTGGTGCCGCACGTGCTCGGATTTCTCCACGGGATCCAGATGTAAGGAGTGGGGCACGACCAGGCGACACACGTTGTTTGGCTGCTTCTTTAGCTGGGCCTATTTCCACCGAATTTCTGTGACGCAGTTTCCCTCCTTCCATCCGCATGTGGTCCTACTTGTCTCACTGGAGGATTTCATGATTGACACGAAACTGGAAAAAGCGATGAAGCCCATCCCGGTTCCTTACGAGGAATTCGAGAGCTTCCCAAAGCATGTCGAGGAGTTCTTTGACCTGGTGGCACGCCGCCCCTTCGAAC